>JAXHVC010000233.1:0-15538 GCA_034189315.1 Chloroflexota bacterium
ATTCTTCCGTAGCAAACTTATTCTGAAACTCGATGAGATTTATCGATTCCTGCTTCATCCCCTTCACTCCCTTTGTAGTGCATTCCCTACATTCTATTGTTTCTCGGAGCTAAGGGCCTAAACGTTATAAAAAATAGAGGGCTAGCTTCTTTAGGAAAGGCTAGCCCCTTAATCACCCTATATTTGCGTTGTTGCCTATGCTTTTAATCTTTGAAGACCAGGTAGATCAGGAACATACTTCTTCCACTCACCAGTCTCCCAAATAATCAGAAGCTGACTCGCAATGAAGATCGAACTATATGTACCAGCAACCACCCCAATAAGCAATGCTACGACAAAATTACGGATATTATCTCCAACAAAGAGATAGAGCGCCAGAATCACCAATAGCGTCGTGATACTCGTATTTAGAGATCTGGTTAGCGTTTCAGTCAAGCTGGAATTAACGACAGATTTGAAATCTGAGAGCCTCTTCCTACCCAGGTTTTCCCTGATACGATCAAACACTACAATCGTATCATTGATACTATAACCAATCACAGCTAGCATAGCAGTAATGAACATGGGACTTATCTCCCAGTTCAGTGCAAAACCGAGGATAGAAAAAAGCCCAATAGTCAATGCAACATCATGAATGAGCGCCGCAATTCCACAAGTCCCATATCGAACAGGACTCGGCATCTTTCGAAAAGCCCAGGTAATGAAAAACAATATCACAATAGCAGCACCCACGACAGCTATAGCTGCATTTCGTAAAGTTTCTCTAGCAATAGAGGGAGTAACAATACCGCTTTCTTCTACGGTGAACGCACCTAACTCCTGCTCCAAGCCATCCTTAAGCGCACTTTCTTCCTCCCCACTCAGCGTCTCGGTGCGAACCCAATACTCTTCATGTTCTTCAAGTCGTTGAACAGACGCACGATCGAATCCCAAACTAGCTAGAGTATTCTCCAGAGCAGTTTGGCCTATATCTTCTTCAAAGTTCATACGGAATGACGAACCACCCTCAAACTCGATGCCGAGTTTAAGTCCTCCCATAGCAAAAAAGACCAAGCCTGCTACTAAAAGTGTGGCCGATAAGCCAAAGAACCAGTATTTCTTGCTCGCAAAATCATACATATTATATAACCACGCTATAGCCTACGCTCTCGCCTTTGCTATACCAAACCACCCTACTCTCCTACCAGCCCTTGCTCCTGTAAAGAAACTGAGAAAAGTTCGAGTTACCCCAATTGCAGATAGCATACTCACAGTAACACCTATAGCTAAGGTAGTAGCAAAACCAACCACCGGGGGGCTCTCTACAATACTATTGCCGAATAAATAAAGGATGAGACAGACTATAAGGGTAGATACGTTACTAACCCAAATAGCGGTCCAAGCACGTTTAAATCCGGCATTAATAGCCGCCTTGAGTGTACGCCCAGTCCTTAGCTCTTCCCTCATTCTCTCGAAGATGAGAACGTTGGCATCCACCGCCATTCCTATAGATAATACAAATCCACCAATACCAGCCAAGGTTAGTGTCACTGGAAACAACTTGAATATGCCTAGCACAACAATAACATAGACCATTAAGGCAAGGCTTGCTAACACCCCAGGTAGACGATAGTACAACATCATGAATAGCATCACCAGTCCCAATCCGATCAGCAATGCTATCACACTCCGCTCAACAAACTCTTGCCCTAAAGTGGGAGATACAGTGTCCTCGAACATAGGCATTCCAGTTTCAAACACATCTGGATCATCAGGACTCTCTCTTCCAAGTTGAACTGGTAGAGCGCCAGAGTTGAGCTGCATGGCGAGCAAGTCTGCGTCTTCCTCTGAGAAGGCACCCGTGATGTAGCCAACACCACCATCTATGATCTCATTTACGTTCGGTGCTGACATTAGCTCGCCATCCAGAAACATGGCTAGCGGTTTGTTCACGTTCCTCGTAGTAATCACCTCGAACATCTCCGAACCGCTGCTATCGAAGTTGATCTGTACAGCTCTCTCGGATAATCCCTGCTCATTTGTTATTACAGTGGAATTAGCCTCATTCGGTTTCAAGTATCCACCAGTCAAAGCAACCAACTCATCACTATCGTCTCCAGGATCGTCCGCTGTGGCAGGGACCCAAATATATTCCCCCTCACCATCATTCACTGGAAACCATATGCGCGAAGATGGATCCCAAAACAGATCACCACCCACTTGAGCTTGTAATTCGTAGAATTCGAGCTCAGCCATTTCCCCAATTAACTGTTTTGCCTGATTCACATCTTCTACTCCGGGAAGCTGCACCACAACCAGATCATCCCCTTGCTTCTGTATAACAGGCTCAGTTACACCAAATTTATCTATGCGTTTTCGTATGATGTCTATTGCACCATCGACGGCTTGCTCTTTATCTTCAACACCTTCGAGATTAGCCATGTATATCAGGTGAGTCCCTCCCTTAAGATCCAATCCTAAGGTCATACCATCATGCCCCAATCTCTCACTAGTGCTAACCTCAGTCATGCTGAAGGGATATAGTACCCAAAAGAACAGTCCAAATACTCCGAGTATTACCAGCAATGCCCACACACTCCAAGGAGGTCTTTGGATAGCCTTTAACAGGAATTTACCAACCACACGCAAGATATGCAGTACAAAACTACCAATTTTTTTAAATGGTCTTGTAGGAAATCTCATCCTATCAACTCTAGAATAGAATCTTGTAACTCTATACAGGTTAGCTGTAGATAATCTAGTTCGAACAACACGTGCATCTCCACATCAATATCTACTAGGAAATCTCGCGCCTCTCTAATCCTCATACCCTTTTATGAAAGGTGAGAGGCATTACCACCTATCTGCTAAAATCGCTAAGCAACAACTGCACTACTGTGATTCAGATCACTACAACTATCATGCATATTTCTTCACAAATACTCTGCGCCTTTATTCAATTACGCTTTCAGCTGCTCCTTAGCAAAAACTAATGCCTGTTCTTTTGTATTTATCTCACCTGCAGCTTGAGCTTCCCGAATAGCTTCGAGAATTCGACCAATATCCGGTCCCGGCTCCAAATCAAATGTTTTGATCAAATCATGTCCATTTACCAGCTTAGGTGGACTGACAATATCATCTCCCTTTTGATACTCTGTCGCAATATAACCCATTAACTCACAATGTCGATTCCATTCTTCAACATCCAAATTGGGACCTTGCGATGCTATATAATCAGCAAGGCTAAGTACGATTATGTCGAAGCTAGCATCAGTAGTATCTCGGAAATACCTGTAAATAGCTCGACGAGTGGGTAGACCGATATTGCTCATTTGCCATAACCTCAAATGATGCTCTATCATCGATTCTACAAGCCTTATTTGTTGTCCACCAAACCTGAGTCGTTTCAATACATCACGAGCCATCAATGCTCCTTCTTTAGCATGTCCAAAGAAGTGAGTTCGCCCATCCTTTTCTATATTCTTTGTCTGCGGTTTGGCCACATCATGAAGCAAGGCTGCGAGTTTTAGCAGGACAATTCTATTGGTATCACCCACACGCCCCCTTATGTTTTGGAGTACTGTAGACAACGAACCATCGATTGGCAAACTCCGCCCATAGATAGATTGATCCATTTGAAGTAGGCCCTCGACAGCAAACACCGTTTCCATAGAGTGATCAAACACATCCCAAAAATGCTCTTTTGGTTGATCAACCCCCTTACATATAATTAACTCGGGGAATATTACATTGAAAAGGCACAGTAGGTCAAGACACCTAAGATATTCTGTGGCCCTTGGTACGTTCAATAACCGACACAGTTCTTCACGAATCCTTTCGCCTGCGACTTTCTCAAGCATCCTCCCTTGGATACGAATCAAGTCCTCAGTATGATTTTCTACAGTAAAATCATACTCGGCTGCTAAACGAACAGCCCTCAGCAATCTACACGGATCGGATTCGAATATATCATCAGCAACAGCTCTTATTAAACGATTGCTAAGATCAGATTTGCCTCCAAAAGGATCTATTATGTCCGATGTTAAGCAATCACCCCACCCCATACCCCAATCCTTGTCAATGCTTATCGCCATCGCATCTATAGTGAAATCACGCTGCCCTAGGTCGCTCTCAATATCTCCCCGTATGGTGGTTATATCACAATATTTTTGAAAGTCTCCGTTGGAAGACCACCGATCATCTACAACCACCCTGACCACCCCATCCTCCCCTCCAAGTGATACCGCTGTGCCACCAATAATATCTATCATTCGCTGGGCCATATCTGGTGCAGAAATAGACACGGCCATATCTATGTCTTGAGGTACATATCCGAGAAGCATGTCCCTCACTGCACCACCAACGATATACCCCGTCACGTTATTTGTAGTGACAATGGATTTCAATTCATGCAAAAATGCTGCTTCATCAACTGAGGATATATCGCTCGATTTGTATAGTAAATCCCTCTTTTTCATACTTGATCGTCTATTAATGCAAATACGTTGATTTAACCTGATCACTCTTTTATAGTTATAATCTACATGTCACCAGTCATTACTCGAACTTGTGATTGAGGAAGAAATCGGCATAAATATAAGTGAAGCAATATGAAGGTCCTCAAATAATAAAGAAGCAGCAGTTTTGGGTATCATCCGCCTCACATCAATACCCATGGAACGGTTATAGCCAGATATCTTACCATTCGCTAGATCAACTCTTTCTGAGTCTCCCGATGATCTTGATCGTTGATCTTCTTCAGCTTCTTCTTATCGTTGATATAATCAACGTACAGCACTCCATTTAGATGATCGATTTCGTGTTCAAGAGCCTGTGCCAAAATATCCTTAGCCTTAATTCTAACCTCTTTTCCCTTCCGGTCTCTTCCCTTCACTACAATCGATTCAGCTCGTCGTATCTCTCCTTGATACCCAGGCACGCTCAAGCATCCTTCAACAACATTACGTTCACCAGAGGACTTGACTACTTCCGGATTTAGTAGTGTTACTAAACCATCTTCAGATGTTTCGATAACTATAAGCCTCACAGGCTTTGCCACCTGCGGCGCAGCTAGTCCTACTCCATGGGCTTCACGCATAGTCTCAACCATATCATCGATCAACCTTTGAATCGATGAATCAGCAACCCTTATACGTTTCGCCTTCTGCCTAAGCACCGGATCAGGAACTATTCGAATACCCAAAACCGCCATTCACCATCTATCTCCCATTATTCAGAACCTGATCAGCCAATATGAATATCACAAATCAATCACGCATTGGAAAATCCTTAAATGCAAAGAGGAGAAACAAGGACGCCATACTATAACGCCCCAGAGGTGATATAGAATTAAACATTTCTTGGAGGATCGAGTTCATCCTTATAGGCAATAGAGATTGCCTACTAACAGAATCTACTTCGAAAGAGCGTTTGAAGCCCTGCTCTCAATATTCTCTTTGGCTAACGCCACCATCTTGGAAAAGGCATCAGGATCTCTAACTGCCATATCTGCTAATATCTTACGATTAACTGTAACACCAGCACCATTTAAACCATAGATAAACTTAGAATAGGGCAATCCTTCCGCCCTAGCTGCAGCGTTTATTCGTGCTATCCATAAACGCCTCATATCACCCTTACGCTCCCTGCGATGTCTATAAGCATAACTTAATGACTTCAGCATGGACTCATGTGCACGACGATATAACGAGTGTCTGGTTGCACGATGACCTTTAGTCAGCTTCAGCACTTTCTTATGTCGACGCCGAGTGACTATCCCACCTTTTACCCGTGACACAACAATTCCTCCCTACCCATATGGCATAACCCTTCTCAACCGGCGAACATTGACAGGATCGCTTGGCAACATACCATTGTAATCCCGTTTCACTCGTCCTGGTTTCTTACGCCTGAGATGACTTCTTCCAATCTTGGAATACATAAACTTGCCACTTCCAGTGACATGGATCCGCCGACGCGCCCCCTTATGTGTCTTAAGCTTCGGCACTCGAGACCTCCCTCACTTCCTTTTTCGCATCTTTAGTTGTTTTTAAAGGAGAAAGGACTAAGCTTATACTACGTTCCTCAACCTGGGGGGCATTTGCCAAAGCTACATCCCTAAGCTGATCCAACATACGACGAAAAACCTCTTTCCCTGCTTCGGGATGAGTGATCTCTCGCCCTCGAAAGATCATTAGTATCTTTACCTTATCCCCTTCATCCAACAGCCTCTTGATCAACTTGACCTTGGCTTCAAGATCATGTTCCTTTATTCTTGGCCTAACTCGAACTTCTCGCATCAAGACAGCGCGTTGGGATTTCCGGGCTTCGCGCTCCTTTTTAGACTGTTGGTATTTAAACTTGCCATAGTCTAAGATACGGCATACAGGAGGTGTACTAGTAGCTGACACTTCTACTAAATCTAAGTTAGATTCCTTCGCTAGCTGTAGAGCTTGACGCGAAGGCATAACCCCAAGTTGTTCTCCGTTCTCACCTATGACCAGAACTTCGCGAGCTCGTATACCTTCGTTAACAGATAGGCGCTTGACTATCGCATTCCCCCTTGAATGTGGCAAATATAGCACGCCCTCTGATCCAAGTCAATACGATGATCCACTATTCTTGACAGCAAATTGGCCATGCACATACAATTAACGATCGCTACAATTAAATCTAGCTATAAATCAGAATCAATAGGAAGTACCATTTATCTGTGGAAGGAAACCCATTGTGTTCAATCCAGTAAATAGCAAAGTTCACTTTCCCCAGTTGGAGAAGAATATTCTCAGTTTTTGGAAAGATCGGCAAGTCTTCGAACATAGTATAAGGCAAGGCTCTCCCAGTTTCATACTCTATGATGGTCCACCCACAGCTAATGGGCGTCCTGGCATTCATCATGTACTGTCCAGGGTATTCAAAGATGTGATTCCCCGCTATAAAACGATGAAGGGCTTCTATGCACCGCGTAAAGCGGGATGGGATACCCATGGGCTCCCAGTAGAATTAGAGATAGAGCGGGAATTGAATTTCAGTAGTAAGGCCCAGATTGAAGAATATGGAGTCGATCGATTCAATGCCCGATGTAAGGAAAGCGTCAACACCTACCTCGACGAATGGAACAGCCTTACTGAACGAATTGGTTTCTGGATAGACCTAGAGGATCCCTATGTCACCTACCATACAGAATACGTTGAATCCGTCTGGTGGATAATAAAGCAGCTGTGGGAGAGGGGTCTTATCTACCAGGGGTACAGAGTAACCCCTCATTGTCCCCGTTGTGGCACATCTCTCAGTTCTCATGAAGTTTCCCTCGGATATCAAGATGATACCGAAGATCCCTCCCTTTATATCCAATTTAAACTCCATCTCGGGAAGAGCAAAGACACCCCCTTCTCCTCAACAACACCAACATACTTCTTGGTTTGGACAACCACTCCATGGACCCTCCCTGGAAATGTAGCTTTGGCAGTGGCACCTGATGCCTCTTATGCACTCATACAGTTAAAGGACAAAGATCAAAGGTTTATCCTGGCAGAACCGTTATTAAGCAGCTCCATAAAGGATGAATACGATATCATCGATACATTCCCCGGAAGCAAGCTAGTTGGCTTAACATACGAGCCCTTGTATGATCCTTTTAAGGCTAAACTTGATGTACAAAAGTTCGACAATAGCACTGAAGGTAAAGCTTTGCTTCATCCTTACAAACCAAAAGGTAGAACAAAGCTGACATACCCAGTTATCCCTGGTGAATTTGTATCAATGGAAGATGGCACAGGGATAGTACATATCGCCCCTGCCTTCGGTGAAGCAGATTACTTGGTAGGGGAAGACTGCGAGCTGCACTTCATCCAACAAGTCGACCTTCAGGGAAATATCATTGGAGACTATCGCTTTTCCGGACTGTTTGTGAAAAATGCAGATCCTATTATTCTAGATGAATTAGCCTCGCAAGGATTATTGTACCGAAGAGAGACTATCCGTCATACTTACCCGTTTTGCTGGCGATGTGAGTCACCTTTACTTTACTATGCCAAACCAACCTGGTATGCAAAAACTACTGCAGTTAAAGATCGGCTTGTGGAGGCAAATGAGCAGATCCGATGGTATCCCAACCATATTAAACATGGGCGTTTTGGGGACTGGCTAGAAAACAATGTCGATTGGGCTTTCTCTCGAGAACGCTACTGGGGAACGCCACTAAATATATGGCAATGTGATCTAGATCCAGCCCATCAAGAGTGTATTGGCAGCATTGCCGAATTGACCGACAAACCTGCATTGGAGGGTTTGACAGAGCCGATGGATCCACATCGTCCTTTTGTAGATCATGTCACCTTCCGATGTAGTTATTGTAATGGGACAATGCAGAGACTGCCTGAGGTTCTGGACGCATGGTTCGATTCCGGGGCAATGCCAGTAGCACAATGGCACTATCCCTTCGAAAATCAGGATGTTTTCGAGCAGAGATTTCCCGCTGATTACATCTGCGAAGCAGTGGATCAAACGAGAGGTTGGTTCTACACACTGCATGCTTTGTCAACCTTGCTGTTTGATGGCCCCTGTTTTCGGAATGTGATCTGTCTGGGGCACATTCTTGATGTCGAAGGGGAAAAGATGAGCAAAGCCAAGGGTAATGTAGTTGATCCATGGCAGATCTTGGATAATCAAGGGGCCGACGCTTTACGATGGTATATGTTCACGTCAACTCCTCCTGGTAATGTTCGACGTTTCTCCAGTGACCAGGTCACCGAAGTGATGAGAAGGTTCTTTCTAACACTATGGAATACCTATTCTTTCTTTGTAATGTATGCCAACATCGATCAGTTCGATCCAAGTCAATCCCATATTTCAACGTATGAATCGGACTTAGACCGATGGATCCTCTCCGAACTCAATCAACTCATCCAGAAGGTAGATACTTCACTGGAAGGCTATGACCCAACTGGAGGAGCTCGTTACATCGAAGAGTTTGTTGACTGTTTATCTAATTGGTATGTAAGGAGAAGTAGACGCAGGTTTTGGAAGAGTGAGAATGATGAGGATAAAAGTGCCGCTTATTCTACGCTCTATCAGAGTCTTGTAACAATAGCAAAGCTCACAGCCCCATTCGCCCCGTTTATAGCAGAGGAGATGTATCAGAACTTAGTCAGAACGGTTTATCCAGAAGCTCCTGAGAGTGTACATCATTGCGATTTTCCCCAGGCAGATCCAGACGTTATTGACAATAGCCTAAGCGATGCTACTCGGCTAGTAATGAAGATCAGCAGCCTAGGAAGGTCTGCCCGGAGCAAGGCATCTATCAAGGTCAGACAACCTTTGGACAATGTAATAATCAAGACACGATATGCCACCGAACACAAAGGCATACAGCGCCTAGCCTATCAGATACAAGAAGAGCTTAATGTAAAGAGGATCGAGTTCGTCGAACAAGAGGAAGTACTCAATGGCAAGGAACATCTAAGTATCTCCATGGAAGAGGGATATGTCGTTGCTCTGGATACCAGGATTTCACATGAGCTTCTTGAAGAAGGGATGTCTCGGGAAATTGTACATCGTCTACAGACAATGCGACGTAACGCCGGATTCAACATCACAGATTATATCATAACCTATTATGATGGAGACGATTTCACCAGTCAGATGATTGAAAACTATTCCGAATACATTAAACAAGAAACCCTGTCAATACAGATAGTGAATGGGATACCAGAAGATAACGCTCTAACCGAAAAACAGCGCATTGGGGATCGCCAAGTAACCCTGGCAGTTAAGCAGGCGTAAAAAATCACACTGGTGGTACATCAAACAATTTCATTAAATAGAATCAAGGAAATCGATGACTGTGTCCTTACTGATGGCAAAGCCAATGTTTTCACCTTCTTTGAGTACTGCAGTATTGATACCCACAATCTCTCCAGCCATATTCACCAAAGGACCACCACTATTACCAGGATTGATAGCAGCTGTAGTTTGTATCACATCCGTTAAGGTAAGATCTCTACGATCCAGCTTCACCTTTATCGTCCGGCCCAGTGCACTTACTATCCCCTCCGAAACTGTGGGAGTACCAGTACTTCCCCCAATGTCATAGGGATATCCGATAGCTACAACCCAACCGTAGGGATCCAGGTCACCATTAAAAAACAGCGCTTCCGATAAATTCGAAGCATCTATCTCCACAAGCGCCAAATCCGTCTCGTTGGCTTGCCAATACCGCACAGCCGATACCTCTCTATCATCATAGAGACGCACCTTAATTTGATCAGCGTTTTCCACTACATGCCTGTTGGTGATAATGTAACCATTTTTCGCATCTATTATTACCCCAGTCCCAACTCCCACGGTCTCCTCTGGGATAGGTTGCCACCACCAGTTTTGTGTCAACGTCGTACTCTCAATTCTAACCACTGAAGGTGATACCGCTTCAATTGCAGGAGTGAAATCTCCCGGCATGTACTCCACTAGTGAAACACCGTCACCAAAAGAGTATTCGGGTGGCTGTTCTGGGTACTCATTTGTGCTATCTTGATCATCGTCCCATTCAAAAGGAAGGGAAATATAACATCCCGCACTAGTAGACACAAGACAAGCTATCAAGAAGCTAATTATAATATATCTCAGTTTTCCCATTATGTAGGGGGTATTTTAACACCTTTTCTCGACTTACTGCACCCCTCTAACTCATTAAGGTAATTATATGCACAATTCCTCCACTTTAATATTAAAAAGACACTCGTATTCTTGCCCTATTGAATATCATGATCTATTCAATCAAGTAGGATTTGGACAATTTGATGGTATGGATTTCAACCAATCTTATAACTTATACATATTAGTCAAGTAATGATTCGTACTCCGATCTCCTTGTCTCATGATCTCGCTTGTGCTATATTGACATAGGCTGCCAAATACTCGCAAGGCATTCTCAGTGTATTTTCACATTTGCACATTTTGTCGGTGGCTCCTTCAATACCACCAAGATATTATGTCGATCGGAATTGCATAAGTTAAGTACATATATCATTATAAGCTCACTGGAAGAGTGTGAACCACTGGTATTCCATTATCTTCCAAATTGCTAGGCGGATTAACTAATGACTCAGATTGAGCTAGCTAAAAAGTTCGAGATATCTCCTCAGGTCAGGCAAGTATCCGAATCCGAGGGGATAGAGGTCGAGTCTGTATTGCAGGGACTGATTCAGGGAACAATCGTAATTCCTGCCAACATTGGCCATACAAACCTTCAACCGCGAGGTATTGGCCAGGGTTTACGAACAAAGGTTAATGCTAATATTGGAACGTCAACCGACTTCTGCGACATCCATACTGAAATGGATAAACTCAGGGTGGCAATTGCCGCCCAGGCCGATGCAGTGATGGATCTGAGCACAGGCATTGATATTATCGAGGCACGTCGGGCTGTTCTGCAGGAATGCACACTCCCACTTGGAACCGTTCCCATATATCAGGCAGCCGTTGAGGCCAGGGAGAAATATGGAGCCATAGTAGACATGACTGCAGATGACCTCTTTGGAGTTATCGAACAGCATGCAATAGATGGCGTCGATTTTATTACAGTACACTGCGGCGTAACCCAAAGAGCACTTTCCCTTTTAAGAGATCAAGGGCGTTCCTTGGGAGTGGTATCCCGAGGAGGTGTTTTCACAATTAGTTGGATGCTGCATCAGCAACAGGAAAACCCTCTATATACGTATTATGATCGGCTCTTGGAAATAGCTCGCGAGTACGATGTCACATTAAGCTTGGGAGATGGAATGCGTCCGGGCAGCCTTGGAGACGCTACAGATCGATCGCAGATCGAAGAACTACTTACTTTAGGTGAACTTGTAGAGCGTGCTCGTAATGCGGATGTACAGGTCATGGTTGAGGGACCAGGTCATATGCCTCTTGATCAGATAATAGCGAATGTGCAATTGGAGAAGAGCCTATGTAAGGGAGCACCTTTCTATGTTTTGGGCCCATTGGTAACCGACATTGCTGCCGGATATGACCATATTACAGGGGCTATCGGGGGAGCCATTGCCGCAGCGGCAGGTGCAGATTTCCTATGCTATGTCACCGCATCAGAACACCTTTCGCTACCCAATGTCGAGGATGTCAGAGAAGGCATAATAGCCGCTCGTATTGCAGCCCATGCCGCAGACATCGCCAAGGGAATTAAGGGGGCCAAGGACTGGGATCAAGAAATGGCATTAGCTCGCAAAAACCTTGACTGGGAACGGCAAATCGAACTTTCGATAGATAAAGAAAAGGCGCAGAGTGTTCATTCACGCTATCCCACTGCTGGGCATACTTGTAGCATGTGTGGACAATATTGTGCCGTACAACTATTAGAAGAATCCCTCGGCACATCAAAAAAGGTAGAGGGCCATAGGGAAGTATCAAGAGACTCTTCCATTATATGTCCTGCTGCCCAAAACTGAGCGTGTCCGTAACACCAGTTCTCCCCACCTTCGAAAGCATACAAATCAATCGATATGGAGCAAGGTTACTATAGCAGTTTAATAGCAGGCAGTTTTTCACTAACAACGTGAGATTCACAACGTAGGTTGCACTTTGTATACCCTGCTGAATTTCCTCGGTGACAACGTGAGATTTCTGCAAGCCTCAAAATACAAGCCTCTTCTAATATAGAATGGAGTTTTATCATGCCATTATTCTCTCCTACACAGGAAAAGGATGTCACACGGGCAATCGTGCGAACATACTTACAGCAATTCGATGAATATGTAGAAAGCGATGTCATAATAGTAGGCGGAGGACCCAGTGGCCTTATAGCTGGGAGGGATCTAGCAAATAACGGGTTTAAAGTACTTATTATTGAGCGCAACAATTATCTTGGTGGCGGCTTCTGGGTGGGAGGGTATTTTATGAACAAGTTAACAGTTAGAGCCCCCGCAGATAAAGTTCTTGACGAACTCGGGATTCCCTATCAGGAATGCACAGAGGGATTGTTCGTAACTGATGCTCCACATGCATGTGCTAGATTTATCACTGCAGCCTACGAAGCAGGTGTTAGGTTCCTAAATCTGACATTAACTGAGGATATTGTCCTAAGAGAAGATCGGGTCGCTGGAGTAGTGATAAACTGGAGTCCCATCACTCATCTCCCCAAGGAAGTAGCGGCTTTAGACCCCGTGCCCTTAGAGACAAAGGTTGTGATTGATGCAACAGGACATGATGCAAGCGTTGTTCGGAAATTAGAACAGCGGGGATTAATCACTCTGCGTGGGGAAGGTGCCCTTTGGATAGAGAAATCAGAAGATGCCATCGTAGAATACACTCAAGAAGTCTATAAAGGTCTTATCGCTGCCGGTATGGCAGTTGCTCCAGTACATGGTCTTCCTCGTATGGGCCCTACGTTTGGAGCTATGTTTCTATCTGGAAGGAAGGCAGCGGAAGTATCCGCAGAACTCATCTCGCAACAGTCTGCCAAATAGAGCAAGACTCTACTCCATTATAGGGGGAATATGAAAGCTGAAATCGTTTCTATCGGAACAGAGATCCTCCGAGGGGAAATCATGGATACAAATGCCCCCTATCTAGCTTCTCAACTACCTCTATTGGGCATCGAAGTTACAAGAATTGTCCAAGCCGGCGATGACCAGGAAATGCTAGCGGATACCTTTAATCGAGCATGGGCTCATTCTGAGCTCATAGTAGCAACTGGTGGACTGGGCCCTACCACAGATGATGTAACACGCGAGGCCTTGGCCCAGATGATGGGAGAAGAGCTATACGTTGATGAGACTCTCGAACAAAACCTCAGAAACATCTTTTCACTATGGGGAAGAGACATGCCTCCTCACAACATCAAGCAGGCAACCCTAATCCCGTCTGCAATATCTATCCCCAACTATAGAGGGACCGCCCCCGGATGGTGGGTAGAAAAGGGTGAACGTATGGCAATAGTGATGCCGGGGCCACCCAATGAAATGAAACCCATGTGGGAAAACGAAGCCATACCGCGATTGCGACAAGGGACAGGGGCTCTCATCATACTAGCTCGCACTATAAAAACCCTCGGAATGCAAGAGGCAAAGCTAGATGAAATCATCACCCCTGTTATAAATTCTGGCGAGAGCGAGATAGGGATCTATACAAAGTCAGATGGCATACATCTTCGACTAATAGCCAGGGACCCCTTACAGGAGGAAGCAGAAAAGAAACTAGGTCAAACCGAAGATAAACTTAGGGCATTAGTAGGAGAATACATTTGGGGAATGGATGAGGATACCCTGGTCGAAGTGGTGGGGAAACAGCTTCAAGCAAAAGGGTTAACCTTGGCAACGATGGAGTCCTATACCGGTGGGCTCCTCGCTTCCACGCTTACCGACTCACCCCAGAGTAGTAACTATTATAAAGGTGGATTTGTAGCTCACTCAGAAGGTGCCTCAACAGCCTCAGGACTAGATCCTGAGATCATAAGCCGTTTTGGGGCAATAAGCCCAGAGGTTGCACAGGCAATGGCGATTGTAGCTCGAGAGAAATACAATTCCGATATCGGATTAGGGATTGCAGGAAGCACAGGATCATTTGGCATGGGTGGCACAGTATACATGGTGATCGATGACGGTCAAAGGAAGAGAAGGCAAGAAGGTAGCTATCCTTTATACCGTCCAGAGTGGAAGAACTGGGCTGCCATGGCTTCTCTCTTTGAGCTTAATCGATTCCTTACCTCACATGACTAGTGATTTAAATGTCTATTCAGTAGAAATAATGAGCTGTTCAAATGTAGTATGAGCTGCCATTCTGCTATAAATTACATCTATTCATCCTAAGATACCGTGTTTTCATTTGCATGGCTTGACTTTTCAGTATATCATCTAATTAGCACTCGACTGCCAAGAGTGCTAATTATTTTTGATTAAGGAGGCGTTAGGAAATGGCGGCAAATCTTGAGCCCATGGGTGATCGTGTATTGATCAAACCAATTGAGCGCGAAGAAAAGACCAAGAGTGGTATCGTACTACCAGATACTGCCAAGGAGAAACCGCAGGAAGGTGAGGTCATTGCTGTGGGCCCGGGTAAGCTCTCTGATGATGGCAAGCGCCTACAGATGGATATTAAGAAAGGTGATACAGTAATCTACGCTAAATACGCTGGGACCGAAGTCAAGGTCGAAGAAGAAGATCTGATGATCTTGAGAGAGAGCGATATCCTGGCTAGGAAAGTACGATAGTAAAAAGGAGAGAAAATGGCTAAACAGTTGCTGTTTGGAGAAGAGGCGAGGAGAAGCCTCAAGACAGGAATAGACAAGCTGGCAGATGCAGTTAAGGTAACACTAGGGCCCAAGGGCCGCCCGGTCGCATTAGACAAGAAATTCGGTCCGCCCACCGTCATAAACGATGGCGTCAGCATTGCCAAGGACATTGACTTGGAAGATCCCTTCGAGAACATGGGCGCCCAGTTGTTGAAAGAAGCAGCCTCCAAAACTAACGATAAGTGCGGTGACGGGACAACTACAGCTACTATCCTAGCCCAAGCAAAGAAGCTGCACCCGCTGAACGGAGTGATAGATCGACTGCGTGACCAA
>JAXHVC010000234.1:0-4848 GCA_034189315.1 Chloroflexota bacterium
CAACAGCGGTCAAGAACACACCCCTATTTCAGCATTACGTTCATTCCGAACTTTCAACAGGCATTCCCATCCAACTCGATTAACACACTTTAAATCGCCCCAGCTCCCTCCCCTTCGGGGTGACAACATGAATAGCACAGGCAAGACAAGGATCAAAAGACCGTACTATACGTACAATCTCAAATGGGTTGGATTCGTCCTTTATCTTGGTACCTATAAGTGCTTGCTCAATTGGGCCAGGTTGCTCACTTCCATCTCGAGGAGAGGCATTCCAAGTGGTAGGAACCACACATTGGTAGTTGGCAATCTTCTTGTCCTTAATCTCTATCCAATGTCCCAGCGCCCCCCTAGCACCATCCACGATCCCCATCCCAGCGGATTCCTCAGGTATCTCATAGTCAATATAGGCAGGTTCACCTGGTTTGAGTTCCAAAAGCCACGATGGCATCGTATCTGCAATAAACTTGCATCCCAAAGCCCGAGCAGCATGGCGCCCCAGAACAGAGAAGAGTACCTGTGGGCCAGCCTTAAAATGAGCCAGGGTAGAATCTACAAGGTCTTTTATCATGGTATCACCCGCCACATAGGTAGCTGCCACACGGGCCAAAGGACCTACTTCATAAACCTTGCCATTGTATCGTGGAGATTTGACCCATGAATATGCCCCAGCCTTCTTCGGATTTGGATCAGTTTCTCCCTGAGTAGGATGCCTGCTCCCATTTCCCGAGTACCAAGAGTGAGTTATCTCCTCCGTTATCTTGCCCGTATCCAGTTCACCCAATGCTAGGCCACCAGAGACAGTACCCTGCTTAAAGAGCCTCTTCCTCTTAGCCAAATCCGCCTGTCTTCCATCCAATTCATAGCTACCATATGAGAGAAGATTTCCACACCCAGCACCTATCTCAAAGTAATCGCTATAGGCCTCTGCTACCATCAATACATCCGGGATATAGACGTTATCTATAAAGTCCCTTAGCTCATTCAACCTCCACAAGAAAGAGGCTATCTTGTCTACAGTTGGAGTTTCGGTCACCCCCCCGGGAACGATGGCCATATTGTGGGGCATTTTCCCTCCAAAGATGGTAACCATCTCCTGTGCCTTTCGCCTCATTTCCAGCGCTTGCACGTAATGGCAAAGAGCAGCTATGTTCGCCTCATCAGATAATCGATAATCACCTTCGTAACGAGGGACAAATGGGCCCAGCTCACCACGCTCGGCAAATGCCCTCACCGATTTCAACGTAGGATCGCCACCATCATAGCCAGCAATCTTGGTCACATCTACATAGTCCAAAGCTGCCAAGTGATAGAAATGGAGGATATGGTCTGCTATATGTGCACCGCCTAGGATAAGGTTACGAATAATCCTCCCGTTATCAGGGATTTTGTCCCCAATTCCGAAAGCACTATCCAAGTTCAGAGTGGCAGCAGTAGAATGGCTGGTAGGACACACCCCACAGATGCGCTGCGTATACCTTTGAGCATCCCTAGGGTCCCTTCCACGAAGTATGACTTCTATGCCTCTGAACATGGTCCCCGAACTCGATGCATCTTTTACAACTCCATTCTCTACCTGAGCTTCGATTTTGAGATGGCCTTCTATACGAGTGATTGGATCAATTACTATCTTACCCACGAGCCTTTACCTCCTCCCTAATTCGTTCACCAACCTTCGGCAACATAGCCTCGGTCATCTTATGATAGAAGGGAGCTACGAGGTCCGGGAAGCCGGCTTCGCAGCATCCGATGCAAGGAGAACCTGCACCAATGCACCAATTGGTCCCATGATTCCACATCCTCAGCGGACAATCGGCATGGGTTACTGGTCCCTTACACCCTAGTTCATTGAGACAGCCTGCTTCTCCAAATTTCCTGGCGAATTTGCCCTCATCGAAATAGGCACGTCGCGGGCAGTTCTCATGAATAAGGGTGCCATAAAAGGCTCTGGGCCTCTGATATTCATCCAGGTCTTCTGGCTTGGGCAAACCTTGGATCAAAAGCCTGGCCACCGTGCCCACAAACCAATCAGGATGAGGAGCACAGCCCGGAACATTCACTAGTGGTGTTTTTACACCCGTCTTCTGTAAGAGCTCACCCACGCCAACACATCTACTGGGATTTGGATCACCAGCAGCAATACCACCAAACGCAGCACACGTTCCCAAGGCAATAACCGCCAAGGCATCTTTGGCAAGAGATTCCACTCGCTTGGCCTGAGAGACAGGTCTCCCGTTTTTCTCACCTAGAGACCCATAGGAGCCATTCCCTGCCGTGGGAATTGCTCCCTCTACCACCAATACATATCCGCCCTTATTCCCAGCCGCAGTCTTTTCCATCTCTTCGATAGCTGCTGCACCCTGTCCACCCATGATGGTAGCTTGATACCTGACATTCACATGTTTTCCAGGTATCACCTCATCGACCAAAACATTCTTGATTGTTGGACTCACTGAATTGAGGACAGAGACCGAGCATCCCGTACAAGTGGCGCACTGAATCCAAATAACCGGGTACTCCGCAGTCCTAGTTTTTGCCATCACACTCCTTTCCTCGACCTATCCTTATAAAGTCGATTCCCATTAATATGCCCCCTTAACAAATTCGCGGTAGTATGTCCCCCACAGGCATATCTACGATCCGTGATGATCCTAGACTAGTCCGCATTACTACTTGCCCTTTATGATCCTCCACCACATCACCAATAATGGCTGCATTACTCCCATATTCATGCTCCCTCATCTTTAACAAGACACGTTCTGCCTCAGCAGCAGCAACAAATGCCACAAGCTTACCCTCATTGGCCATATGGAGAGGATCGAACCCCAACAACTCACAGGCAGCACGAACCCCTTCTTGAATAGGGATTTGGTCTTCTTTGATGCGAACACCCACCATCGCTTGCTGAGCGATTTCGTTTAAAGTACTTGCTAATCCACCCCGAGTAGGATCACGCATACAATGAATCTTGCTTGACGACTGAAACATCGATTCAACCAGACCATTCAAAGGTGCACAATCGCTCTCTATGGGTGAATCGAATTCCAGGCCTTCTCGTTTGCTCATCACAGCAATACTATGATCCCCCAGGGTACCGCTCACGATAACCTTATCCCCCACCTCTACACCAGTCATATTCAAACCGGAGGGGATAACCCCCAACCCACTTGTATTAATGAACAGCTTATCAGCGCATCCTCGATTCACTACTTTGGTATCCCCAGTTACGACCCTCACACCAGTCATATCAACCATCTCACGCATGGATTGGAGAACCTTTCGTAGGTCTGCAATAGAAAGTCCCTCCTCGATTACCAGAGACACACTAATGAACAGAGGACGAGCACCACATACAGCCAAGTCGTTAATTGTACCACATACTGCTATTTTCCCTATATTTCCCCCAGGGAAAAACATCGGAGTAACCACATAGCTATCCGTAGTAAAGGCAATCCGCCCTTGAATGTCCAAAACAGCAGAATCATCCATTCTTTCTAGTAATGGATTACCAAACACTGAGACAATCTCATCACGTAGTAAGTCGTGACTGAGCTTCCCTCCACTGCCATGAGCTAACAGCACACAATCATCCATTACGATTCTCCATATTCATAGTAGGCAGCACAACTCCCCTCGGACGATACCATACAAGGTCCAATAGGATGTGCTGGCGTACAACCTTTCCGAAACAGTGTGCAATCCGAAGGCAATTTGACTCCACGCAGGATATCCCCGCATAAGCACTCTTTGGGTTCTACCGACGATCTTATTGGGATATCGAACATTTCAGCAGCATCAAAGCTCCGATACTTGTCTCTCAATCTGAGACCGCTGCCAGGTATAGTTCCAATACCCCGCCACTCCCCGTCAGAAACCTCGAACACCTCCTCTATTAGTTGTAGTGCTCGCCGATTGCCTCCTTCTTTCACGCCTCGACGATAGGCAATCTCTACCTTTGGCATATGAGCCTCGACCTGGTCCACCAACATATCGACGGCAAGCAATATATCCAATGGCTCGAACCCAGAGACAACACAGGCAATGCCATAGTTCGCAGGAATAAATTCGTATGGCATAGATCCAATCACAGCACTCACATGTCCCGGACACACAATACCATCCAGACAAACCTCTCCCGAATCAAGGAGAGCCCTCATAACAGGTGGACACAGTTTGTGCATACACAATACAAAGTAGTTTGTTATTCGCTGCTCTTTGGCAGTCAATATAGAAGCAGCCACCGTCGGTGCGGTGGTTTCAAAACCTATGCCTACAAATACTACCGAACGTAGAGGATTATCTCTGGCTATCTGCAGAGCGTCCGTGGTGGAATATACAACCCTCACATCCGCACCACCTGCCTTCGCCTTCTGCAGACTGGTATGCGTACCAGGGACACGGATCATATCGCCAAAGGTGGCAATCGTCACTCTTGGTATTTCCGAAAGCGCGATAGCCTTATCCAATTCCGAATTAGAGGTGACACACACTGGACATCCGGGACCAGAGAGCATCTCTATATTCCCAGGGAGCAACTGGCGTATACCATGTTTCAAGATAGATACAGTATGACCTCCACAGAACTCCATAAGCCGCGTTGGCTTCCTTGACCTCTGACTGATTCTCTCAATCAAAGGCTTCCCGATTTCAGCATTTCGATATTCATCGATAAATCTCATTTGTCCACTTCCATCACAGTTCCAAATATCGATTCAATCAACCATAAATTCATACTCAAGACAGACTAATTCAATCATATGCCTGCGCCAATTCCTCAAGTATAGCTAGCGACTCCTGGGCCTCTTCCTCATCGATGAGACCAATAGCATACCCAGTATGAAGCAGTATATA
>JAXHVC010000235.1:0-7889 GCA_034189315.1 Chloroflexota bacterium
TAGTACCATCCCTGGAGATGATGCACGTAGTTCCTTACTACACAGCAATAACCGCGGAGTTTGTGCCCGCTGTCATGTCGACGATATCGGCCAGGTTTTCATGCATGGGGATGGAGAAGGCGGTGGAGGTAGCGGAGGTGGATCTGGATGCGATGCCTCGGGCTGTCATGGATATTCTGGCACTCATGCTACACACACACTTAGCAACAGCAAAGGACCTGATCCATCTTTGGTTTGTGAAGATTGTCACGATACGGATAACTACCCATTATTCCTTGGTGGTAATAATCTGAATGATACTGATGTATGTGATGGCTGTCACAGCCCTGGAGGTAGTTACAACGGTGTAAATGATCCGGTGATTGGTGCCAAGTTTAATTGGGACGATGGTGTGTATAATAGCCCAACCCTAAGAGTAGGCAAAGAAAAATGGTGCGCAGGATGTCACGATGGAGATCCACTTGAGCCACTGGAGCTCCCTGCTAACAGCAGAATCGATGGTACTGGTATCTATGCACCAAGCGTCATTGGCGACGAGGGAGAACCAACAGACTACGGCATAGGTTACGGCTTCTATAAAACAGGACATGGAGTCACCGGTGTGGGCACCTTCCCTGCTACTGGAAGGACAGGGGCTGATCTTGGGTGTCTGGACTGTCATGACGCCAGCAAGAAGCATATCGATGAAGATCCCAGAACATATCAAGCCCTCGATGAATATCTAGACTACACCCCAGAAAGTGGTGACTATCAAGATGGCTATAGGATCAGAGATATAACCAGCGGATACGCTGGCCAATACCCCATGCATATGCCCAGGACAGGCAATGCCTTTCCTCCTGGGTTTAGAGAAGACTGGGAATTTGCTCTGTGTTTTGAGTGTCACAATAGAAACAATCTGTTCAATGGTGGCGATCCTTCAACTGGAGCCGGTGCCGGCACGGAATTCCGCGCTATAAGCAATGGAGATGGATCTGGTACCCCCTCACCTACGCCTGGGTACTGGTATAGTATGCACGATGTGCATACTTGGGGAGCCAATGGCCCCTGGGGTCCAGAATCCCCACAATATGATTCGGACTTCGATGGCATAGAAGATTCAAGAATGAGTTGTACAGCATGTCACAATGTGCATGGATCGTCATCCCCAGCCATGATACGAGATGGAAAGCTTGTTGGTGTAACAGGGTTGGGCTTCCAATACACTCCAACCGGAACTACACTTCCGGACAGTGCTGGTGGGGCAATGGTAAATGGAGCAGGACAAGGGACTGTAGGTAGTAATGGCATCTGCAACATGTGCCATGCTCAGTCAATCTCGTACGATAGACCTCCCTTGAATCCTACAACCCTATCCATGACCGGAATGAATCCATCAAATGGTTCTGCCGGGGTTGCTCTGGACAGTAACCTGACGTTCGCTCTATCCGATAGTGACGACGGTTTAGATTGGACTACCTTTTCGATTACGATGATAGGTGATATGGGTTACTCCGAAACCTATACCGATATAGATACGTCTATCATATCCAAGACAGGTGATCAATACAATTATGATGTCACCGTAGATCCCGATGTAGATTTTGCTGCCTCAGAAGTGATTTCTGTCACTGTCAATGTAGATAACCTAGATAGCCCACCCCAATCGCTGGTGCCACCAGCATGGTCCTTCACCACCTCTGCAGGTGGTTCTGGCAATACTGTCACACTGCACCCGTCTGGAGCAGTGGCAGGACAGGATGGGGGATTCTCAATTATGAATGGAACCTGGGAGGATGCGCTGGACAGCAACGATGGAGATGCCAGTTATGCCCACAGATGCTGTGGCCCACCAGGGTATAACTTCACCGTAGATCTAGACGATCCAACTGGACTTGATAGTGTAATTATCGATGATGTTACAGTTTATGTTTACGCTAGATATCTGGAAGGATCGTGGCCTGATGCAGAAGCCGCAAGTGGCAATGTTGATATCGGATACAACACAGGTGGTTCCACTACCTGGTCTGGTGAATTCACAACTGATACATCAGGTAACTACAACCTCCTAGCATACAACTTGGGACCACTTAGTGTTACGGATCTAAACAATCTCCAAGTTACTGTTGAACGATCTACTGGTGGCGGCACTACGTATGGGCCATATATTTTGCGCGTCACCGAGGTTTATGTCGAGGTTGATTACACACCTTGATTTGTCCGAATTCGAGGTACACTTGTGATCCCCTTTTCAGAGATCATGCCTGATATCAAAATCTGTTTCTGGCAAATGTTACAGGAAAATTGCCTGGTAGCACCTTGAGGAACCACAGTATTCCCCGATTTCTACACCATCACATACCCTCCACCCCACAAAGGATACCCAAACACCACTCAGTAAAAATCGGGGCTTTTTACGCCGTCCTAGGGAGTTAATTATTGTGATATTCGGACAAGATAGCAAACATAACTAACCAGTACATTAACTTTGTACACAAATCGACTAACCAACTTAATATCGCACAGAGAAGCAGGACAACCTACTTAAGTACAATCAAATTCTCTACCATGCACTATCACTAACAAGCTACCTATATTATGTATTACTAACCCGCCTTGACCTAACCTTTGATGTTGCACAGAAAACATGTACAACAAATCAACAATTTATCCTACTAGACAAGGTTCAGACTTAACCATATTAAATCTCACTCTACTGTCACAATGCTCATGACTACCACTTTCGCCATTGATTCTCATACAAACGTATTGACATATAGCCCACGCTAATATAGATTATTGTAGTTTATTTAGATAATGTTATGAGGTGAAGATTATGCTTAATTTACTTAGAGTATCTTCCGACAATAAAAGAATAGCATCTGTTTGGCGTGGTTGGCTTTTTCCTAGATTTCTACTATCCATATCCCTCATCGCAAGCATCTCAGGAATAGGGATACTTTCACCAATAACAAGTATTGCCGCTCACGAAGGGGAACAAACTGCAGATATCATACCAGTAGATACTGAGGTATATATCACCATCAATTTAGATCCAAGTGAAGATCAGTATGCTAATCTATGGAGGTCATTGAATAACTGGTGGGCAGACGCTACCGTCCAAGATAGATGGGATACGTTGATACAGGAAGGTGTAGACGAAACCAATATCAATATTGAGGACGATGTCCTACCTATTATAGGTCCCGAGCTAGCCATGGGAACACGTGCCATCGATTCGGCATTGGAGGCCTCCATGGGCACAGGAGAAAGCTCATCAGGCAATCCCTCACAGCAAATTGTGCTCATAGGCACACAAGATAAGGCCGCCTCCGATTCTCTCTTCTTCAATAAGTTTGCACCATGGTTGGCAGAAGAAGTTGAAGTCACCACCCCATCCTCCACTACAGGAACGTATGAAGGGATCGCTACACTCTACGAGTTTCCGGACGACGAAAACTTCTGGGCGTTTGCCGACGACTACATAGTCTGGGCCAATGACCAGACCTACCTTGAAGCCAGTTTAGATTTGATCTCTGGAAAGAGTACCGATTCCCTGTCAGATACGAGTGACTTCCAGCAAGCACAAGAAGCTCTTCCAAGTGATCGTACCGGTATGCTGTACTACAATTACGTCACGGATATTTTAGACAATCCCCCAGAGGATGCCGCGGATTGGGTAACTATATTAGGCTCCGGTATAATCCCAAGTACACCTTCTTATATTGCCGCCACATTAGAGTTTACCCCACAAGGTATGTCTTCAACGGGCTATGCCCCCTTCGCCGAGGGTAGCAACATCTGGCCATCCGACGCCACCGACCACAAAAGTGCGGGCATTGCTCCAGAAGACGCTATCTTATTCATATCGGGAGAGAATCCAAAGGGTTACTGGGAATGGTATGAATCGGAGATAAACCAAAACTGGGATGAGTTTTTTGCTTCTCTACCAGAAGATATGCAAACCGAATGTGCAGATTGTGAAGATATCGACGCATTGATCAACAAGTTCTTCACAGATAGCTCTATCGATATCAATCTAGACAACGATCTCTTTGGTTGGATGACCGGGGAGTTTGGCATCGCAGAATTGCCACTCTCATTTGACGCGGTCACAGGGGAATTACAACCCGGTGAGTTCATGGTAATGTTTGAGGTGAACGATACATCTGCAGTCCAAACTAACCTAGAAAAGATCATAGACGAACTCTCCACTGCACTCTCGCAAGACGAGGAAGATGTGGTATCCCTAGACAAAACACAACAGATCGGAGGCGTCGATGCCACGCTCATAAAGAACGATTCGTTAGATGAAAACAACGCTTTCAGTCTAGGATGGCTCTTTCTCGATATGGACGATACACACTTCCTAGTTTTCGGAAGTACCCAGAACGCTCTCGCTGAAGCCGTCAATGCAGCCAACAACACATCCCTAGCGGACAGCGCAGATTACAAGGCAGTGATCTCAGAGCTACCAGAGGATATGAGCCTATTGATCTTTCTGGATATAGCTGATTTGCTTGAAGATCAAGCTCCCTCAGCTCAAAAACGAGAACTGGATCACGTCCAGGACGCCGTGGACGAATTAATGGAAGCACAAGAGCTAACCACAATCATAGGTGTTCAAACACCGACCAAAAACATGAACGCATTTCCAGATACATCAAGTCGCAATGGACAGGGCTGGTCCATCTATTCCGAGGGATCATATTCCTATTACTCCGGTGAAACTACAACATGGACCTATACCTGCGACAACAATGGCACAGTCACACAACATGATATCGCAGAGGATGATATTGAGTTGCTCACCAATAGCATTCCATCACAATTCGCTATTGGATATGGGACTATCGTAGGCAATTCTGCCATCACTATGAATGGAGCAATTCATATCCTACCTCCACCGCTCAGCGAAACAAGTGTCCCGGAAGGGGATACCCAAGACTTCAATATCCCAGAGACAAGCTTGGATCTAAGTCAGATCGATTCCGATATTGACCAGGTTTCTGTTGAATTCACTGTAGATATCCAAGGAGCTCCAGCAGATGCTAATATCCAAACAAGCATCATGAAGGAAGCGCCCGACAGTATAACCGAAGGTTTTGAACTCGCTGCCACCGACGAAGGATTGAATATTGTAGATGTTGCATATGTGGTTCAGATAGATACCTCTAGCTTGGGTGATGCCACTACCAGCAACGCGGTTATCACTCTCAAGGTCGGTACGGATTGGGCAGACGAACAAGGAACAGATAACATTCGGATTATACGAGTAACCGATGATGGGGAAAAACAACAAATTCTAGATACTGAATTCGTTGGATACACCGACGATGATACCCAAGCCATATTCAAAGCAACCTCGACAGATGGATTATCCTATTTCGCTTTAGTCTCCACAGAAACAACGGCTCTCGATCTGGCCATTATTGTAGCAATTGTCGGAGGCGCAATTGTGCTAACTATCTTGCTACTATTCATTCTTCGCCGACGTTCATCAGCCGTGTAGTGACATACTTCGCTACTGCTCAAGAGGGGATGGGTTCTTAATATCCCATTCCCTCTTTTTTTACACTATGCTACCTTCGATAGTGACCTACTACACCATCTTTTATCAAAGATGGCCAGAACTTGCTATAACCTCTATACTTAATGTCTAGAAGATGTGAAAGGAAAAGCAGTGCTTCTCCCTTTGATACTCAGGAACATACAAGGTCGTCCCATCAGGAATGGGCTTACCGTAATGGGGATCGGTACGAGTATAGCAGTGGTAGTAGCATTCACCACCTTAGCACTCACGTTTAAATCCGATCTTCGTAGTGCCATGACCGAGACCAATGCACATCTGGTCATCGCTCAACGAGCTGTCGGTGGTATTGGAAGCTCGTTAGACCAAGAACTAGCCTACCAAGTACAATCACAATACGATGCAATAGACAAAGCGACCGGTTTCCTAATTGCCGGTATACGGACCTCAGAGATACAAGCATTGAATGTAGTGGGAGTACAGCTCACACACGCTGATATGTATGTAGATGAAACAGACATCATAGATGGGCGCTTCGTGGAGGGGCTGGGAGAAATCGTTCTGGGAAGTACAACGAGCAATATAACAGATGCTGAGATTGGCGACCTGATGACCTTCGAAGGATCAACCGCATTGACTGTGGTGGGTATATATCAAACAGGTAATGTGTTGATAGATAACCGTGCTATCGTCCCCCTTGAAGACATGCAGGAGATTACAAACCACCATGGTAAGATAACCATGATCGCCGCGTATATAGCCGATGGAACGGACATTGATTCTCTTATCAAAACTCTGGAAAATGATATGCCCCACTTGAAAGCAGTCCCAGTAGAAGAAATGCCAGAGCAACTCAGCCCAGTGGATACCAGAGCTATCGACGCATTTGCCTGGACATTTTGTATAGTTGCAGTGCTTATGGGGATCATGGGTACGGCAAGCATTATGTCACTATCAACCTCTGAACGCACCAAGGACATCGGAATACTCAAAGCTGTTGGGTGGGGAACCCGAGATGTCCTAAAGTTACTTGTGGGAGAAGCCTTAATACTAAGTTTCGGAGCATTCATAATAGGTAGTCTTCTAGGGATAATGACCACCTACGTTATTACCATGCTACCCTTCGCTAGTAGTTATGTAAATTTCAACCTTCGCCCAGAGGTATTCCTTCTGGGTATGATGGTAGCAATCTTCATTAGTATTATAGGAAGCACATATCTCGCATATTGGGCAAGTCGGCTTTCTCCTACGGATGCCCTGCGTCATGAGTAGATCTGGAGCGATATCGCCACTGTCCGTCCAATAGAGGTCCCAATTAGGCCCTCCAATCATTCCATGGCTATACACTGTATCACCCCTTAGTGCATACAGCTGCACATACATTCTTTTGCAATATCGAGTAATCCAAACCCATTGGGAATCAAGATCTGTAATCAATCCCTTCATCCATATCTGAGTCATCTCACTGCGGGTTAAAAGAGCACATTCACCATATCCAAAGCGAGCGGGCAGAAGGTGTATAGGAGGGGGTATATGCCAATATGTTAAGATGTTTCACACAATCGAGCATACCTTAGATTAGCATGCAACCACAGCACAACGATACCTTTAGAAACCTGTCTCCAGAAACATACAACTGCGAGATTTATCCTAATGGGGATGGACTCTCTATCAAAGATAATATTGAGGTAAAAGACCGTGCTTATAATACCATTCCAAAGATCTTTCGCAGCATTTCTCAGCGAAATTGACCAAGCTTCCAAAGGAGTGGGTACAATCCAGCAACACTAGAAGGGTTGGATGAATATCAACCCTTCTAGTGTTGGATATCGTCAATATCCTACAGCCACCACGTGTTATCTATTAACTATATCCCACACAAATGATAACCCACATCCGCACTGCCCACACAATCGTGTATTATGCTTTTCTTGTGATGCATTGTTAATCCCAATATCCTGGAGTATACTACCGGATTGTTGGCTAATACTATGTTATATGGCTTTCAATAGATAGGTACGGTGACTAATGACAATCTTGATCAGCACTGTTCGAATACATGGTCTCAGGGGACTGCAAAACGTTGAGATTTCACTTGAACCCGTTACGGTTCTCACTGGTATGAATAACTCTGGAAAGACCTCTTTCCTAAAAGCCCTCCAGATTGCATTGGGTAACAGACAGTTCATCTCCCACGACGATTTTTACATCTCAGGCAACACTAGCGTTGAAGCAATCACGGTTGATTTGAAGATCGTACCTATCAATGATGATGGCACATTAGATGATGAATTCGAGGACGACTGGGAAACCGTTTTTACTATCGATCGTATCAGGCAAGATGATGAAGGTAATTCCTTCATTCCCCTAAGAACAGTAG
>JAXHVC010000236.1:0-2557 GCA_034189315.1 Chloroflexota bacterium
TCCTAAGATGGCAGACCTTTCAAGCTATCCTCTCATCGTGGTCCCTGTTGTCCTTGTGTTTGCTCTCTATGGCAAGTTGTTCTTTGACTTAGTTACTGAAGGAATTCCCAATCTAAACTGGGAGATACTTACTACTGCGTACAGCACCCATCCCACAATGCAAGCAGGGTTGAGAAATCATCTCCTGGGCACACTACTTCTCATAGGACTTACCGCCGCAATTTCATTACCGGTGGGAGTCGGAGCAGGTTTGTTCATAAGCGAATATGGTGGGCGATTATCCTCTCCAGTAAGATTCTGTATCACATCACTTCGTGCAATGTCTGTCTTTCTCCTGGGTCTTGCAGCACTTAGCATTGTTCAGCACTCAGAAGAAACCATGCTTTCCAGTGCAATTCAGGGAGCAAATAGTACTGAAGGATCATTCCTCACGGCTTCTATTTTTCTCTCACTTCTGGTAATTCCTGTGATATCACGAGCCACCGAGGAGGGATGCCGTTCTCTTCCAACAGACCAACGAGAAGGCTCTGCTGCTCTTGGATCCTCGGAGGGATATACCCTGACTCGTCTCATTCTTCCTTGGTCGTTACCAAACATAGTAACAGGACTCCTTTTAGGTTGCGCAGAGGCAGCTGGAAGTCTTGCAGTTATTCTATTCATTGCAGGGCAAGGTGATTCGGGTATAGGGCCTTTTGACCAGGTAACTGGCCTACCTCTTGTTCTTTGGGGAATCCAGGAGGATATGTCCTTTCGGGATACTATGGCTCCCTATCAATACTCGGCAGCTCTTCTGCTTATGATGATCACCTTGAGTCTAAGTATAGCAGCTCTATTCCTTAGGAATAGGTTTTCAAAGAGATATCGAGGAGCACAATAGATGGCACGCAAGAAAAGAAAGGTACCAAGTGCAATAACCATTGAAGGACTTCATATATCCTACGGTGATAACAAAGTCATCAAAGGAATAGATCTCGATTTGCCACAAGGTCAGGTCACCGCAATTATCGGTCCTTCTGGATGTGGTAAAACAACCTTACTACGTAGCCTCAATCGCCTAAGCGAGATGGTCCCCAGATGCAAGGTTGAAGGTAAGATTTATCTCGATGGAGAGGATATCTTTCAGATGGATCCGATGCTTCTTCGTAGAAGAGTTGGAATGGTCTTTCAGAGGCCAAACCCATTCCCTATGTCACTAAAGGAGAACATACTCTATGGAGTAAAAGCCACCGGTTCGAGCGAACACAAACAAATCAAGAATGATAGGAAAAAGACTGGAGCTTTCCAGACCATGAATTGTGAAGGTAATGGTCATAAGTCTTCCAGGTCCAACGGATCCAGTTTATCATCGAAGATAAGGTGGCCATGGGGAGCAAATCCGGAAACCGCACAGCTTGTGGAATCATCTCTGCGAAAAGCAGCATTATGGGAAGAGGTAAAAGACAGACTTGGAGACAATGCCTTTTCCCTTTCACTAGGACAACAACAACGCCTATGCATGGCAAGGAGCCTAGCCATCTCCCCCAAAGTCATTCTTATGGATGAACCAGCAGCTTCACTGGATCCCCTGTCTACTTCTAAGTTGGAGGCTAGCATACTTTCTATGAAAGGGGATTACTCAGTGATAATCGTAACTCATAATATGCAGCAGGCGCAGAGGATTTCGGACTATACTGTATATATGTATATGGGTAAAGTTGTAGAGTGTGGAAGAACCACCAAGGTTTTTGAAAATCCCGAACATAAGGAGACCAGAGATTATATATCAGGCAAGTCCTAATAGAGAAACGTCATCATGTAATGATAGGACCAGAGTTCTTTTCCTATGCACAGGTAATTCCTGCCGCAGTCAAATGGCAGAAGGTCTATGCCGTCGGTTTTTGAGTGATACCATCGATCCTTCTTCAGCTGGAATTGAGAGCCATGGACTTGACCCACTTGCTGTGAAGGCAATGGGTGAGATTGACATCGACATATCTAATCATCAGAGCAAGACCACCTTAAATCTAGGTAACAGGGAATTCGATTATGTCATCACACTTTGTAACGAAGCAGAAAAAACGTGCCCGTTTTTTCCAGCAAGAACCAAGGTTATCCACAGGGGTTTTGATGACCCCCCAAAATTGGCAGAGGGTGCTACTAACGAAGAAGAGGCTTTACGTCACTATCGTCGCGTCCGAGATGAGATAAAGGATTATATCTTAGATCTCACTAATATCTTGAGCCAAGGATAAACCTCTTGTTGGTTATTTTAACAATCACCTGTTTTCTCCCGGCACAGAAAAGCAACAAGGCCTCGACAATATAAGCCAAGGCCTTATTAAATATATTCCCTGCCTTTAATCTGCCTCCCAATGGGTTTGGTGAAATGACCGACTCTTGTTTCCATAGAGAAGAACCTATATTGTTAAATAAGTTCTCCTTTTGTAGCATAATTTGTAAAACGATTAGGCCCTTAGCTCCGAGAAACAATAGAATGTAGGGAATGCACTACAAAGGGAGTGAAGGGGATGAAGCAGGAATCGATAAATCTCATCGAGTTTCAGAATAAGTTTGCTAC
>JAXHVC010000237.1:0-15681 GCA_034189315.1 Chloroflexota bacterium
TCAGATGTGGATATTCTAGCTAGTCTACGGTAGAGATTGATACGGGTATCTAAATCGTCAACATATGTTTCGGGAATGAACGCTGGAAATGGCAGGTCGATACTGGTAGTTCTATTATTAGTAGAAGGTGACGGTGCATCTCCCATAAACCTCGATCTAGCTTCCTCTGCCGCGTCTGTCAGAAGCTGCGTATAGAGATCATAGCCAACTGCCGCAATGTGTCCACTTTGCTCAGAACCCAGCAGATTTCCTGCACCACGGATCTCAAGGTCCTTCATAGCAATTCGAAATCCTGCACTCAACTCCGAAGCCTCTGCAATGGTCTGGAGACGTTGTTTTGCTGTTTCTGTCAATCGTTTCCCTCTAGTGAAAAAGAAATACCCATAAGCCCGATTGTTTCCCCTACCCACCCTTCCTCTAAGCTGATAGAGCTGGGTTAGACCAAGTTTATCTGCATCGTTTACGATTAATGTGTTGGCATTTGCGATATCCAATCCTGCTTGTATGATTGTAGTGCATACCATGACGTCGGCTTTTCCTTCAGAGAAGCATTTCATTACTTGTTCGAGTTTGTCTTCTGACATTTGCCCGTGTGCAATGGTGACCAATGCTTCTGGCACAAGTTCGCTGAGCTGGTTAGCGATACGGACGATGTTTTGAACTCGATTATGTACAAAAAAGGTTTGACCGCCTCTTTCCAATTCTCTTATTATTGCTTGACGGACCACTGCCTCTGAATATGGTCCTACAAAGGTCTTAATAGGCTGGCGTTCTTCGGGGGGGGTCTCCATTGTACTCATGTCTTTTAGACCAGATAGGGACATATGCAGGGTTCGTGGAATGGGAGTAGCACTCAACGATAGAATATCAACTTGGCTCCGCATCTGCTTCAATCGTTCCTTGTGTGTGACTCCAAAGCGTTGTTCTTCGTCGATAACTACTAGTCCGAGGTCCTTAAAAGCCACGTCTTTCTGTAGTAACCTATGCGTACCGATGCAGATATCTATTTCTCCTTGGGCCAATCCCATGATAGTGTCTTTCTGTTCCTGATCGGACTGGAACCTGCTGAGGATAGATATCTTCACTGGAAAAGCACATAATCGCTCTTTAAAAGTATTAAAATGTTGCTGTGCTAATACTGTCGTCGGTACCAAAAGTGCGACTTGTTTTCCGTTAGTCACTGCTTTGAATGCGGCTCTGAGCGCGACCTCGGTTTTTCCATAGCCAACATCCCCACACACTAACCTGTCCATAGGTTTAGAGCTTTCCATATCTGATTTAACTTGCTCTATTACCTCTGCCTGATCTGGTGTCTCTATATAAGGAAATGCGGCTTCTAGTTCTTGTTGCCACAAAGTATCTGGAGAACATGTAAATCCAGGGCTGATTTCACGAAATGCTTGAATGGTTATAAGCTCTTGAGCGATGTCTCTGGTTTTTTCCTTAACCCTCTGTTTCACTCTTGCCCACTCTTGAGTTCCCAAACGGCTAAGAGATGGTGCCAGTCCTCCAGATCCAACATATCGGCTGATGTGGTTGGCTTGATCTGTTGGAACGTATAGCCGATCTGTCGCTGCGTATTCAAGTATCATATATTCTCGTTCTTCCTCACCCTTCCCCATTCGTGTGAGACCTTTGAATTGGCCTATGCCGTGCTCATCGTGCACCACATAATCACCTAGTGACAAATCCGGAAGAAGATTGACGCTTCGAATCGGCCGGTTTCTTATTGGTCTAGTTTGTCGAGTAACACCAAATAGTTCCGTATCGGTAATGAGTACTATATCATTCAGTTGCCATCCTTTGGCTATGGAGCCTTGGAGTATTGTCAACGATGCTGGTGGTGGGATCTGGTTAATATCAGTACATAACACTGGCCACAACCCCTCATTCTGAAGGAGCTCAGAGAGTCTCATTGCTTGCTGGGATATGATAATAACGTGGTCTCCACGATATAGCAGCGCTTGAACTTCTTCCGGCAGTGAGGATAACCTGCCAATATAGCTAGGAGGAGCTGCAAGCTCCAAAGCAAGGGACTCGCCCCCAATTTCCATAGGAACTGCGGAGAGGATCAACTTTGGCGAGAAGCAAATGAGTATGTCTTTCAATTCATGCCATTTAAAACATGGTTGTGAGGAGGTAATCATATACTCATCTGACAATGTTTCTTGAAACGTTTCGTTATCGATGTTGTCCAGTTCTTGTGCTGCAGCTTCAATCTCCATCTCTTCATCTAGTACTATACATGAATTGGGTGGTAGGTAGTCGAAGAGTATACCCTGGTTGATGTATGATTCATTGGTAGGGGAGATTTGGACCGAGTTCAATTGTTCTAAGGATCGCTGTGTCTGCGGTTCGAAACTCCGGATGCTTTCTATACGGTTGCCGTAGAACTCAATACGCAGCGGTAGATTAGCATTGCTAGGATATATATCAACTATGCCTCCTCGGTGGCTTATAGTCCCTGGTAGTTCGACAACGCTATCCCTCTTGTATCCCATCTCCATACATTGGGCAATTAGCTGTTGAGGGCTGGATTGCATCTCAAGACTGATGGTGTGAAATGTCGATGAATAACTATTAAATTCCGGTACCTTGCGTCTAATAGCAGATATGCATGTTACTATCAGGGGAGGCCATGAGTTGACCTGGTTATGTTTCTTCCAATTAGTGAGAAGGGAAAGTATTCGTGTTCTGTGGTGTACAATAGTTACATCAGGAGCGATGGATTCATGAGGTAATGAGTCAATGTCCGGATAGTAGAGCACATTGTCTGGCGTAGGGCACCATGCTAGAAGTTGTTCGTAGTGGAACCTTGCCTTCTTGGGGGAGTGAGTAACTACGAGGAGGGGTAGTCCGAGTTCGTGATAGAAGGCAGCTAAAAGATAGGGTTTAGCGGCATCGTGTACCGCTACCCTACATTCTTGACCACCTTCTTTTAACTGCCCCAGCAGTCGATGAAATGCGGGTGTCTTGGCTAGTACTGGGGCGAGACAAGATAGGTTCATATAGTTCCTGACGCCCTGACTGGGTAAGCGTATCTCGCTATAAGTGGCATTTTAGCCCAGTGGGGGACGATGATCAACAGATGTGATGGACTTTGCGTTTCACCCTTGTTGTATAATCTAACCGCTGTTATAATTGCGAGATATTTATGAGGGTATCGAATAACAAAGCTAATGAATATAGTAGTAAAATACAGAAAAAAGATGTCTATCATCGTATAGTAGTTAAGGTTGGTACCAATCTGCTAACGGCGGGCACAGATCACCTTGATTTGGAGGTCATGTCCAAGCTAGTTGGGCAGATTGCCAGGCTGCATCATCGAGGGGTGCAGGTGGTTCTTGTTTCTTCTGGTGCGATGGCAGCTGGAAGACATACATTGGGTCTTGCGAGGGTTCGTAGGAAGGGACGGAGAGACATACCCTTCAAGCAGGTTTTAGCTTCTGTGGGGCAGCATAGGCTCATGTATGCATATGAGCAGCTCTTTGCCTGGCAAGATATAGTGGTGGCTCAGGCGTTGCTCACCAAAACAGATTTGTCTGATCGTTCTGGGTACCTAAATGCCCGAGATACATTGTTAGCATTGCTCGAGTTAAAGGTATTGCCTATTGTGAACGAGAACGACGTAGTTGCTGTAGAGGAGATAAAGGAAAACAAGTTCGGTGATAATGATAACTTATCTGCTCTAGTAGCCAATTTGGTAGATGCGGATTTATTAGCCCTCCTGGGGGATGTAGCTGGATTGTATACCGCCGATCCTCATCTTGACCCCAAGGCAAAGCTTATTACTAGGGTTGATCGGATAGATTGTCGTATAGAGAAGTTGGCAATAGGAAGTGCAGGGCAACGTGGTATTGGTGGTATGACTACTAAATTGGAAGCAGCAAGATTGGCAACTGATTCTGGGATAGCCGTAACTATTGCGAATGGGCAAGAACATGAAGTTATAACCAGGTTGGTGGGTGGAGAGGAGATTGGTACCAGTTTTGCACCCATGGGCTCTAGGTTTGAGAGTCGAAAGCGTTGGATGTTGAGTGGACTTGGCTGTAAAGGGAAGGTTGTAATTGATGATGGTGCGGCAGAAGCGATAAGAAAAGATAAGTGCAGCTTGCTATCTGCTGGCATCAATGAGGTAGAGGGTGAGTTTTATAGGGGGGATGTTGTGGTAATGGTGGATGCCCAAGGACATTGTGTAGCCCGTGGTATAACGAGCTATGGTTCTGAGGAGTTACTCATCATCAAGGGAGCTCATTCAGAACAGATAAACTCTATCCTTGGCTATGAATATGGAGCTGAAGTTGTACATAGAAACAACATGGTAGCTCTATGATTTGTATTAAAGATGGGATTGGCATAATTGAAGATTGTGAGAGCCAGTAGGACACCTGAGAGTGGGTAAATCGTGTAAAAGAGGTAATCCTCTTTATGGGCCGGTAAAAAGTTATGGGGGTGTTCGGTCCTATGTTCTAGCATTCATCTGGAAGGGAGGCCAATAGTATGGATAAAGATAAGTCAACATTCCCTACGCAGGAGATAGTAAAGAAGGAGTACAGTCTACTGTGGCAGGAGCAGCGAGCACTTATTCGCTGCGATCATCCTCTTAGTGAGGAAGAAGTGAGGTTAGCGGTTCAAGTAGCCAGGACTCACTCAATTCCAATCTCTGCGCTTGCGCTAGTGCCTTCTGGAGGGGGATTCAAACTCTATGTGACCGTAGAGGGAGTTCTGTGGAAGGTCCATAATGATCCTAGGGGACTTGAGTCGATTGAGCCCGAGGTCATACAATGGGCATCTGAGGAAAACACTGGAATAGCCAAAGCTAAATGCACCATCACATTTGGTGGTGGGCGTAGGTTTGTTGAATACGCTCAGCATTCTAAAGCGGGCGAGCTTGATCCCGCATCAACAATTGATCACATCACAAACAAGTGTATTGATCTTGCGTTGCAAAGGGCTTGCTCTGTGGCTATTGGTGTTCCTCTTCCCATATATCAGGGTGAATAATGTGATATTACAGACATCCAGTAGTTTCTGTGATGAAATACAAGACCCGCCGCAGAAGCTAGTGGAGAGCAGAGTAAGCTTGTTGGATGGTAATAGCTGGGACCTTATTCTATGAGGAACAGCGAAGTTGCCAAAATCCTCGAAAACATCGCTGATCTGCTGGAGATTAAAGGGGAGAGCTCCTTTAAGGTGAGGGCTTATAGAAAGGCTGCTCGCTCTGTTGGAGGTTTACCTCAAGATCTCCAGCAGTTGATGAATGAGGGCAAGCTTAAAACCATCAATGGAGTGGGCGATGCCATAGCCAAGAAGCTCACAGAGCTGTTGACTACAGGACGTTTAGAGTTTTACGAAAAGCTTCTTGCCAAGTTTCCCGAAGGGGTGAACACCTTACTAGAGGTTCCTGGTGTGGGGCCTAAGACTGCTGTTCGTTTAGCTGAAGAATTGGGTATCAGGTCACCTCAGGAGCTGGTTTTAGCGATTGAGGAAGGCAGGGTGTCTGAGCTTCATGGCCTTGGGCCAAAGACAGTGGAGAGGATGCTTCTCCAGGTACGATGTATGTGTAACAAGGAGCAGCATAATTCTTTTGCCACCGCATTGATGTTTGCAGAGGGAATTGCGACCAAACTTCGAATGTGCCCCAGCTTAAGCCATCTTTTTTTCTCCGGAAACTTGCGTCGTTGTGTAGAGACTGTGGATAGTATTGATCTCATAGCTGTAGCGAAACTAGCGGATGAGGTAATAGGTGCATTAGTTAATCTACCGCAAGTGAGAGGGATTGTTTTTAAGGGGGACACCAAAGCAAGTGTAATTGCGGATCAAGATATCCAGGTGAATCTGGATGTGGTAGATCATAGATTACTTGGATCGTATCTGTTGTTTTGTACTGGAAGCGAGAAACACCTTATTGCTTTGATGGAAACAGGTTATCGCAAAGGTTATAAAGTAGAAGAGTCTGGGGTCTCGGTTCTGGAGACAGGAGAATTGGAATGTTTCTCAACTGAAGAAGGAGTATATCAGAGGCTGGGTATGCAATTCGTTCCGCCTGAGATCAGAGAGGGTGGCATCGAAATAGGCAAGGCGGAGAGACATATTTTACCGAAGCTGGTTGATCTAACCGATATACGTGGGGATTTGCATGTACATACGCAATGGAGTGATGGGGCTTGTTCTATAGAAGAAATATGCATGGCTGCCAGGGATATTGGGTATGAGTATTTGGCTATTACAGATCATTCGGTGGGTCGTGGCATAGCACATGGGCTTGATCAGGAGGGATTGAGGAACCAAATATCGGAGATTACCCGTCTGAACGAAAAGTGGCAGGATTTCCGTGTTTTTTCTGGTGTAGAGGTGGATATTAGGGCGGATGGTAGTCTGGACCTACCAAACGATATTCTTGCCGAGCTAGACATTGTAGTTGCAGCAGTGCATTCTGGTTTAGGTCAGGATGAGCAGAAGATGACTTCCAGAATTATTCGTGCTTTGGAAAATCCAGTGGTCGATATTTTGGCACATCCTTCCTGTAGGCTATTAAGTAGTCGTATGCCAATTGCGCTAAATTGGGATAGTATTTTCAACACTGCTATCCGAACTGGTACAATGATGGAAATAAACTCTATGCCTGATCGCTTAGACCTATGTGACCATCTAGTCTATAAGGCTAGGGAACTAGGTGTTAAAGTGGCCATAAACACGGATGCTCATGCTCTTGACCACTTGAGATATATGCGTTTTGGCGTTGGTGTTGCTCGTCGTGGTTGGTGTGAGGGTGACGCTGTACTTAATTCCAGGACTGCGGAAAATGTCTATATGTTACTGCGTGATCGTAGACGTAAGTCCAGTTAAAAGATATCCACTGGGGGTTCTTAGCTATTGCATGAATCTTTGAGTTCGTATTGATAGGTCTAGGGGGGGTACGGAAACATGGTAGAATTTGTAAAGGTTGGGGAGCTGTAGAACAGTGGTAGATAGATTGTACTCAGATCAAGGGGAATACCTTCCTTGCTCCGGCAGTTCACTAATACTGCAATTAAGGCAGCGTATTGTTGAAGGTACTCATTGGTATATTGCATTACTTGAAGCCATTGGTCAGTGGACAGAGACTGAAGAGTACATAGATGGTCACCGTTATCAGTACCTTGTTGATGATGAAGCTTTCGATTGGCTTCTATTGGCAGAACGAATCTGTGCAGATATAGCAGACCTGGTACCGGATGAAGAAAGAGTAAATCTGCTGTTCTGTGGTACATCACCACTGAAATTGACACTCGATGAATTCAAGGATCGCATTGGTGAAAGTAAGTACTATGCATATCTAAACTACTTTTATGGAGTTGTGGTGGAAGGCGTTTTATCTATCGTAGTGGAGGAGGAGATCTACAAAGAGCAGCAGAGTTTTATTACATATGGTGAAGGTGAGGCTGAGGACGAAATATACAAGCGGATCTATGGTGCAGATCCTTGCACTCTGCTTGAGTGCTTCAAGGTGGAAAAGGGATATGCTGATGTATCGGAAATGAGCTTGTTTGAGATGAAAGAACTCACATATTGGCTATTCAGATATAGGATAAGGCATAGTGATAAAGCAAAAGTAGCTAGCGATACTAAAAAGGCTTTGGCATATCTCCAAAGGCAAAGGATAAACAATCACCATCTTGATAGATCTGGTGGAAATGGTGTTAAACCTATACTTGATACGGACCTCATGTATTGTAGGGAGGTTAACGAGGTTTTGGGCAAAAGATGATATCATGGTTGGGATTTATGTTTGCCCAGATTATTGGCGTTACTCAGAAGATGCAAGCTTGCATCTTCATATAATAGAATATTACCCGAATAATATATATAGACTAGTGGTGAATCTCTGCTTCAGCGTCGATATTGTCTTCATATCATCGGTTTTGACACTATCTTGACTTAAGAATCTTGTTGATGACTCGGATTGGTAATTATTGGGTGAACAGTAAACAATGGTGTTTTGGGTGATGGTTTGATCAGTATTCTACGAGTTTGTTGGAGTTGAAATCTGATGGGTTTGGTTGTTCATAAATATGGTGGGAGCTCGGTGGCTAATGCCGAGAGGATACGCTGGGTTGCGAATCGTGTAGGGGGTGCCTGTAGTGGAGGAGATAGAGTGGTAGTGGTGGTTTCTGCTATGGGTGATACGACCGACGATTTACTCAAGCTCGCGTATGAGGTTAATCCCAATCCTGAAAAGAGGGAGCTGGACTTTCTGCTTTCCACCGGAGAAATTATCTCGAGCACGATATTGGCTATGGCTTTGGATGCTTTGGGCCATAAGGCGATAAGCTTGAGTGGTGGGCAGGCGGGGATACAAACGAATAGCATGTATAGCAGGGCTCAGATAGAGGATATTGATCCTCAGCGTATCCTGCGTGAACTCGATAACGATAATACGGTTATTGTGGCTGGTTTCCAAGGGGTGACAGAGTATATGGATGTTACTACCTTGGGTCGGGGAGGATCGGATACTACTGCTGTAGCCTTGGCGGTGAAACTTGAGGCTGAAAGGTGTGAGATATATACAGATGTTGAAGGGGTGTATACAGCTGATCCTAGGTTGGTGCCACAAGCTCAAAAACTGAATGAAATTGATTATGAAGAAATGCTTGAACTTGCAACGCAGGGTGCCAAGGTAATGCATTCTCGTGCTGTTGAGCTAGGCATGGTATACAGTATGCCGATATTGGTATCTTCTAGTTTCAGTGATAGTACTGGGACACTTATTCATGAGGTGAATGATATGGAAGCAAAGAACAAAGTTCGTGGTATTGCTCACGATTTAAATGTAGCCAAGGTTACAGTTCTTGGAGTGCCTGATCGTCCCGGTATTGCCACATCTTTGTTTGAACCGTTGGCAGCTGCTGGCGTCAGCGTGGATACGATTGTCCAGAATACAAGTGTCAAGGGCATCACTGACCTATCGTTTACTGTGGCTAAGACAGATTTGGAAGAAGCAATCCGAATCATAGAACCAGTAGCCAAGGGCATAAATGCAAAAAGATGCCTTGGTGATGCCAAGTTAGGCAAGGTTAGCATTGTAGGTACTGGAATGCAGAACACACCGGGATATGCTTCCAGGATGTTTAGAGTCCTTTATGATAGCGAAATCAATATCCAACTGATTACAACCTCAGAGATTAGGATTACATGTATCATCGATGAGGATAAGGTCCCGGCAGCAGTACAAGCTTTGCACCAAGCCTTTGAGTTGGATAAAGTTGACGATTAGGTAGGATTCCTAAGTATTTTCTTCTTCAAACCTTTCCCATAGTGGGACCGTGAACTGATCGAGGAAATCTTGGCGGCTTTCTGCGATAAATCGCTCGATGTCGAGGAGAGTATTGGCAGCGTGCATTTTTAACTCGGACAAGTCGATATGTCTACTGAGAGTCTTGGCTAAGACCTCTGCCACTGCCAAAGAGGCGAAGGGATTGCCTGTTTCACTGGGAAACTGAGGAGTCTCTCCAAGAAAACAGATACCTTCCATATTCCTTTCTTTGGCTACGGAAAGAAGCAATCCATTCATTCCACTGATGTGGAAATCCCCTTTCAGGTTCAATCCCTGGGTGCGTAGGTTCTCTAGTAGATATTCGTGAGTGGCTGCCACCCAGACACCCGGGTTTTCATTGAACTTATCTACAAGTGCAGCTGCTAGCGTATACACCCTACTCACATTGAACTGTTGTGCAAGGTCAAGAACTGCATTAGCAAGATAATAGGCACTGTTACCGGGTTGCGCATCTGATTCGAATACAATGAGGTCTATATCTTTTCCATTTCCTTTAATATAATAGAACCTGTTTTGAGGGAATAGTGGATCTTGGATGAGATTGTCCTCTATGAAAATCCCTGCAAGATCGAAGAATGGATTAGGGTCGATACTTGCAAATTCCTCTGCTCCTCCATGTTGCCGAAGGTAATGCAATGCCGTTAATCCCACGTTAGCCACACCAGGCCATGCTGCGATAAGATACGGATTATTAAGCGAAGGGTGATCGAAAATCTCGATACATCTTTCAGATTCACTCATATATTTGATTAACTTTCTTCTACCATTGCACGTGTATTGGCATGATGACATGTGTGTAGGTGTTAGTTCCTACCGGCCGAATGACTCCTGCTGTGGATGGCGACGTTGTTTCAAGGATGACCTCGTTTTCTCGGAGTACGCTTAGTGCATCTACGAGATACTTAGCATTGAATGCAATCTTAGATGATTCACCTTCTACTCGAGCATCAATCTCTCCAACATTATCACCAACCTGTTCGCTTCGTGCCGATATGGCCATCTTTCCTGTAACAGACTCATCTTCTTCACTTGAGGCAGGATCTATTTGTAGACGAACGATTCCACTACCATCGCGTGCAAATATGGATGCAGTTCGTGTTGCGCGCAGGAAATCTGCTGTATTAACTGTAGCACGATTACCATAGCTCTGAGGAATCAACTGATTGTAGTTAGGGAAAGTGCCCTGTAGCAACTGTGATACCATCTGAATACTCTTCAGCTGGAAGGCTGCTTGCCCTTTTCCTGGATTAATGCTTATCTCCACGTCTTCATCCTGATCTGCTAGTAAACGATGGAATTCTGCCAATGCACGTCCTGGAACGGTGAATTCTATCTTTTCGTCCACGCGCGCGCTTAATGGCATTGTGGATATTGCTAGTCTGTAACCGTCTGCAGCTGCCATTGTTAGAAGGTCTGCATCTGCTTCTACATGCACACCAGTAAGTATAGGACGGGTATCTTCGGATGCAGTAGCAAAAACGACTTGGTTTATAGCTGCGCGGAACATCTCTGGATCTACTCGGGTAGTTATGCCACCTGAGACGTTAGGAATGGGAGGAAAGTCTACCGCATCCATTCCACTCATTCTAGCTTCGAACCTGCCACACTGAAGTTCTAGGGTGTAATCGGACAAACTCATATCAATTCTTTCATTTGGAAGGGTGTTGATAAACTCGGTAATGAGTTTTGCAGGAACAGTGATTGCCCCCTCCTCTTCTACCTTGGCTCCAATCCAGCATGTAATGGCCATTTCTAGGTTTGTTGCTGTTAACCTGAGACGGGACTGCTCAGATGCCAAGAGGACATTATTCGTAATGGGCAACGTTGTTCTTGTTGCAGCAGCTTTACCTACAATACCTAAACCCTTGATCAAGTTGTCCTGAAGACAGGATAACCGCATGTTCTACCTCCTCACCGACAGGCGGTAGTATACATCACGAACAGGTTGTACTCAAGACCTGTATCTTCTGCCGAATGCTTCCCATTGGCTCAATGAGCCTAATCAATAAGCGTCATTGCTCAAGCTTGGGGGTGATTTGCTTTGAACCCGATAATCACTGTCCCATAGATATACCTAATCGGCGCTGAGGTCTTCGCCGGAATAGTGCTACGGAAGTGAATATCGCCGCAATGGTTTGGCTAATCAACCATGCGAGTCCCCCTCCAAGTATTCCAAATTCTGGCATGGACATCAAGATATAGCTTAGAATCAAGGTCGCAACCAGAACAAATGCCGCCAATACCAGTATACCATTCATCGACTTTTCTACTCGCCTCACTCCAAAGTATATGTAGTTCAAGCTCACTGGAATAGTAGAAATGGCAAGTATTCGCAGCAGCATGGCAGCATTCTCCGAATATGTATCCCCTATCAGGAGAAGTATTTTGTCTCCAAGTAAACATACGATAATGATTGCTGGTGTTAACATAATAGCAAGTAGCTTAAGACTCTTGCCAATATTAGGTGTTAGATTCTCCTCTTCATGTGAGCTCTCGGCAAGAAGGGATGCCGATGTTGCCATGGGGATCATAAACAGCATACTGCCTATGGCCCACCCAATATAGAAGAAGCCATTAGATTCCGGGCCAAGCATACTCAATACTATTACTGGTAGGATAAAGTTTGGTGATGTCCACAGTGCTTCAACCAGGTAGTTGGAGAAGGCATAGCGGATGATATTGCGTATCACTTGCCAGTGTAGTGTAGGCAGCAGATAATAGTCGATACGAATCCTGGGTAGGAACATAAGGAGTGCTATTGCTACTGCAACAGCAGAACCTATACCCCAAGCGAAGAATATGCTGATTGCATTACTTGAGAGTTGAACGTAGATTAAGGGGATAAATCTCAGGATAGCGAATACTATGCCTTGGGCCAATGCATATCCGGCACTGCGTTCTGCTACGAATACCTGAATAGCTAGGTTATGAGAAGCGAATGTGGTTGTGAATGTGATAAATGTAATGGCATATAGCGAATCCCCCAATAGGAAGTCTAGATTGGTAGATGTAGGCCAAAAGCTGAGCCCCACAAGGAAGGCCAAAGAGATCCCAATGCATACGATGGCTTGGAGGGTGAATGCAGAGTTTATCATATCCTTGCCTTGTTCCCCTGCACTCGAGAGAAAACGCATGATTCCAAAGTTCAGGCCTAGAGAAGCGCATAGTGACAAGAGCATTGCCAAAGATATTGCCGCAGAAGCGAACCCAATATCCGCTTCGGAGTATTTCTGGGCTGCCACTATTAAGAAAACAAAGCTAGCAATTCCGGAAATTACTAGATTTGCCATGAGGAATACAGCGTTTCTATATAGAGAGACTCCAAATGCTTCTTGGATCTTGTCGGTCGAGACGGTCAGTTGCAAATTGATGACCTGTCGTCCTTTCTTGGAGGTTAGACTCTCCAACGTGTTAGGCCTACCCCCATCATAGGCTCAAACGCATGGAAAGCCATGTGGTATCTGTGGAATCCCCGTAATTGGCTAAGAAAATATTATCCCAGATTGGTTGCATAAAGACCAATTGAATAGCTGTTCTACCATGAAAATTGACGGTTGTGCAGAAGGAGGATAATATTGGGCTCGTATCTAACTCATAGATGTGAGGTGAACAAGTACAGATGGTGGATAAATATGATCCTAGCATAGTTGATCGTAAGTGGCAGGATAAATGGGCAGAAGACCTACTCTATAAAACCAATGAGGACAATAGCCGTCCCAAATGGTTTGAAATGACCATGTTTCCGTATACTTCGGGTGATCTTCACATCGGCCATTGGTATGCCATGGCACCTTCGGATGTGCATGCTCGTTTCAGGCGGATGCAAGGATACAATGTGCTTCACCCTATGGGTTTCGATGCCTTCGGCTTACCGGCGGAGAATGCTGCTATCAATCGAGGGATCCATCCTCATGAATGGACAATGCAGAACATCGAGAACATGCGTGCCCAGCTTAAAACAATGGGGGCTATATATGATTGGGATCGTGAAGTAATCACCTGTGTGCCTGAATACTACAAATGGACAGAGTGGTTTTTCTTAAAACTACATGAAGCGGGGCTGGCCTATCGAGCAAAGGCACCTGTGGTGTGGTGCCCTAGTTGTCAGACCGTATTGGCCAATGAGCAAGTAGTTGGCGATGGCTATTGCGAACGATGTAACACACTGGTTACCAAGAAGGATTTGGAGCAATGGTTCTTCAGGATCACCAAATATGCTGATGAGTTGCTGGATTTCAGCGAGATTGAGTGGCCCGAGCGAATAAACATGATGCAGAAGAACTGGATTGGGCGAAGCGAAGGTGTGGAGATATCCTTTGCGCTTAATCATCGAGGTGTAAAGGAAAAGGAACTTCGGGTGTTCACTACACGACCGGATACTATCTTTGGAGTAACGTTCATGGTGTTAGCACCTGAGCATCCATTAGTGGAGAAGCTTACCACCAAAGAACGTAAAGCAGAAGTGAGGGAGTATATTGCTCAAGCACGCAGGCAAAGCGAGATTGAGCGCTTATCGACAGATAAGGAGAAGACGGGGGTATTCCTGGGCTCCCATGTTACTAACCGCCTTAATGGGGAGAAGGTACAGTTATGGATAGCCGATTATGCGCTCTTAGGCTATGGTACTGGTATCGTGATGGGAGTGCCTGCACATGATACTCGAGATTTCGCGTTTGCAAAGAAATACGATATACCTATCAGGGTTGTTATTGCACCACCCAACTGGAATGGAGAGGAGCTGGATGAGGCATATATAGAACCTGGTATTATGGCCAACTCGGGGCAGTTTGATGGATTGCCCAGTGAGGATGGAAAAAGGGCTATAGCCGATTTCATTGAGTCGCAGGACTATGGGAATAGGACTGTAAACTATCGCATTAGGGATTGGCTTATATCTAGACAGCGTTATTGGGGTGCACCAATCCCTATCATCTATTGCGACCAATGCGGTATAGTGCCTGTACCTGAGGAGGACCTGCCGGTCCTATTACCTCGTGATGCAGAGTTTCGGCCCACGGGTGAATCTCCACTATTACATTGCGAGTCTTTCGTCAATACATCATGTCCTAGGTGTGGGGGGAACGCGAGTCGCGAGACCGACACTATGGATACATTCATGTGCTCATCTTGGTATTACATACGCTATGCTAGTGCCAAGTACGCTGATGGTCCTGTCGATCCAGATAACTTAAAGTATTGGCTTCCAGTAGATCAATATACAGGTGGTGCTGAACATGCGGTTATGCATCTCCTCTATTCACGCTTCTTTATAAAGGCACTGCGTGATATGGGCATAGTAGACTTCAATGAGCCTTTTGTTCGTCTCTTCAATCAAGGCACTATTATTGCCAATAAGCAGAAGATGAGTAAGTCTAGGGGGAATGTAATCAATCCCGATGAGTATGTAGTAGAGCTTGGTGCCGATGTTGTCCGTGCATATCTCATGTTTATTGGTCCATGGGAGCAGGGTGGTGAATGGAGTGATGATGGGATAAATGGTATTTCTCGTTGGCTTAATAGGGTTTGGAATCTAGTATTGAATGGAAAGGGTGCAACTTTCTCAAGTCAACCCAGCATGGATGTGGCAAAGGAACTCAAACAGAGGTTACACAAGACGATCAAGAAAGTCACTGAAGACATGGAGAGATTTCGGTTCAACACCATGCTAGCTTGCCTAATGGAATATACCAATTACCTGACTAAGGTCTTGGAAACCAAACTAGTGGGGGAAGCTGATTGGAGAGAAGCTAGTAACGCCCTACTACTTCTTCTGGCACCAACTGCGCCACATCTGACTGAGGAGCTTTGGAATAGGATTGGGGAGTCCTATAGCATTCATAACCAGCCATGGCCTCGATGGGATGAGGAGTTCACCCGTGAGGATCAATTCACTTTGGTTGTCCAAGTCAATGGAAAACTTAGGGATAAGGTCGATGTTCCTGTATCTATAGGTGAATCTGAAGCTCGCGAATTGGCTCTGAATCGGGAAAAGGTGAAGGCTCATCTGGATGGGAAGCAGATTGCGCATGTGATCTATGTTCCAGGTAGGTTGGTTAATATAGTAGTGAAGTGAACTGTCTTTTAGATTACTATCGGCATTATCTAACTATACATACAATATTATAGAAACTGTATCTGTCATGGTTAAATGCTGTAGTAGTCTTGGTTTATATCAAAACACAAGGGGGAACCTCATGGAAGAAGGCCAAGCACAATGCCCGTGGTGTGGTGATACGGCGGTGGCTCTATTAACCGTTACCACCAATCAGAATGGTGAGGTAAAAGTGAGAAAGTGTCCTAAGTGCGATACCATTCTGTCTGCCTATCTTGCGGAAGGGGGGACAGTATTGAAAAAGGTTCGTACT
>JAXHVC010000238.1:0-9831 GCA_034189315.1 Chloroflexota bacterium
ATTTGAATAACTCACCGCAGTGGAGGGATGGTCAGGGCCAAAGTTCTTCTCAGCGGATCGCTTGGCTTTTTCCAACAGCTCTTTGGCCCCTTCATAATCCCCAAGGTCTTTTAGCACGCCGGCCAAATTGTTCTGTAACTGTGAGATGCCGGCATCGCTGCTGCAGGGAAATACCTTCAACACCGAAGTGCCATAGGGCATCCAAGGGAATTTGTCCACGGGGTTGTCCTTGGTCTGATCGATGCTCAGTTTTTCTGTAATGCTGTCAATCAGGGGTTGAGCCTCCGCCAGAGATAAGGGATGCTGTTTCTTGACCACATCGGCGATGATGCGATGTATTTTATAGCTATCCTGCGCCTGGTCTCTCAACAACCAGCCCTTGCTCACCAGCCCTTCCAGGGTTTCGGAAAAAAGGGCTTCCCTCTCGCTTGCCTCAGGATCAATCAGGTCCTTCAACAATTCATAGTTGTGAAACTCGGGTGGTAGGCAGGCAAATTGCTGGAGCAGCCATATTTCTTCCTCATTCAATTCGCTCACGTTTAAAATGGAGCATAGATAGGAGGTTATCCTTCCGATCTTGTCCCCTTTGTGATCTATGTATACATTGGCTATCAGGTCCTCTTCTATGGCCTTTTTCAATTCGAAGATCCCGGTTCTCTGCAATTGGGCTGTTTTTGCCAGAATCTCTATGGTCAAGGTATGCAAATCCACCAGGTCTACAATTTCACCTATCTCCTCTGGGGTGATTTTGCCGCGGCTGTAATGGCACAGGAAGAGGTCAACCGCTTCCTCCCGGGAGAGGAAATCCAGTTCCTTCAGATCGAATTTCTCTATCCGCTGGCGGGAGGTTGCCAGAAGATGCCACTCGGGTTGCCGGGGCAGGCAATCATACCATTGGGTCAGAGAGGCATCGGCATTATCAATTATCAAGAGGCCAGGTCGGTCGGGAAGGCTGTTCAATCGAGCCACTATCTCAAAGAAGAGTTGCTGGGGTTCCTTGCCCTGGCTCTGTATCTTCAGATTGGCCAACAACCCTTCGGTCTGAACGAAGTCATTGACAACATCCTCCGAAGTCTGGCCGATCCAGGCGATGTGCTTGTATTCCTCCCCGTATTTGCCTACATATGCCTGAGCCAGGGTGGTCTTGCCAATGCCGCCCAAACCATTGACCAGCACCACCTGTTTGTTGTCAAAGAGACGCCGGTGTAAATCTTCTAATTCGCCGCTGCGGCCCACAATCTTATCGGGCGAGATTGTGGGGATTTTGGCAGTAATGGCCTTGGGAATTGGGGCGCTTTCGGCGTGAATATAAACATTGTCGCCGATTCTAACATCCCCACCAACATTGGAAATATCACCACTGACAATGTTCTTGCCAAGAATTCCTTTCAGCTTATCCTTCATTTTCGACCACCCTCACTACTTGCACAGGGCCAGCGTGTTGCGTAACAGACACGTAGCTGCTGCACATGGCTATTTGATACGCTAATGCAAGGCCTAATGGTACAGTCCAGGGGAGTGACTCAAGTGGAGAATATATCGCTTGATTGTGGGATGTCAAGGATGAGGTAATCATCTGAGTTTGGGGTGATACTAGACATAAATATAAGTTTATCTTGATGAATTGCCGAGGACGAAGGACGAACGTAAGGGGCTTCCTTGTCCGATCTTACCTTCGTCTTTCTTCACACGTCAGCTAGCCTGCTCCTTGACCACTTGGGCTAGGTTGAGCCTGCCCGCCTGGCGTATGCTGGGAAGCTGGGATATGAGCATGATGGCCATGATCACAGCTGCAGTCAATACATAGGTGCGGGGGTAGATGACCAGCCCGAAACTAATCATATCGGACTGGAACAAACTGAACATTTGTACTGCTACAGCATAGCCCAGAACAGCACCAGGAACCAATCCCGCTAAACCCAGGACAAGGTTCTCGATTGTGATCATGATTGCGATTCTGCCCTTGCTCTCCCCAATGGTGCGCATGGTGCCAATCTCTCTGCGGCGCTCTAGGATATTGACAGTGACTGTGGTAAACACAATAGCCATGGCCAATGCGGCGCCGAAGGCTAGCATAATCCACATCATGTACGCAATAAGTCTCATCATCTCATCCACTGCCGACTTGGTCTCGGCTGTTAGTTCCACGGAGGCTGTTGTATCCAGGTCGTAGGCTGCCTCTCTAATAGACGTCATCTGCTGTGCGTCGCCTTCTATCATCAAACCGGTGATTACATCCTGACCTTCCATCAATACCTGTGCCTGATTCAAGCTCACGTAGGCAAACCCGCCCATCGTCTGCTTCACAAAACGTGTAACGGGGAGTTGTATGGTTGCATGAGGGGATTGGATATCGAGCATGTCACCAACTTCAATATCCAGCTTGTTCTGAAGGCCCTCGCTCAGCAGGATGCCTTCGTCATTGACGTGGGTCTGCTCACCCGAAGTGGAGTAGACTCTGAGGAGGTCGGAGTCGGGAGTGAGACCTATCAAGACGGTCGAGTAGTCCTGGTCCCCAAGGCCCAGTCTGGCAGGAATCTGGAGGAGGGGTTCAGCCCTTTCCATTCCCTCCCAATATTCCACAACAGATAGCTGAGTTGCGCGATCCTGGGGTTTGGCGAAGGTGATCTGGGCGTCGTACCTTTGAATATCGTCGAACTGGAACTTGGAGAAGGCTTCTACCGAATCGATCATGGCTGCCGAAACGAGAATGAGGGTGACTCCGAATACTACGCCGATGATGGTGTACAGACTACGAAGTCGGTTACGAAAGATGTTTCGCAGAGGAATCTTCCAAATGGCAGACAGGTGGGTGAGGAAGGGGAATACCTTCTCTAGAAGAAGCTTCCGCCCCGAAGTCGGTGGCGGTGTTCGCATAGTCTCTGCAGGACTGAGCCGTGATGCGGCGAAGGCTGGCACAATCCCGGCGATTATGCATGGGAGGATGCCAAGGAACATCCCCTCTTCGATCGCCATCCAGTGGAGGTCCACCTTGGTGTAGGGCAGTCCCAGGATGCCAACGTAGAAGTGTGTCACTGCCCCGGAAAGCAGGTATCCTACTATTGTTCCCAAGACGGAGCCTAGGATTCCGATGATGAGAGCGAAGCTCAGATAGTGGAACAAAACCTGGCGGCGCGAATACCCCATGGCTCGCATCACACCGATCTGAGTTCTTTGATTGAACACGATCCTAGTGAGCAGGATATAGGTTGCCATCGCGCCGACGATGAGAAAGAGCATAGGAAAGATCTCGGCGATCTCCCCAAACTCCTGCAGGTCCATCTGCAGACCTGCGTTACTGGGCTGGTCCTCCTTGGTGATAGACTCCATTACTCCATATGAGGCCAAGGCCTCTTCTGCCTGTAGGATAGTGGCATCTACATCTGACCCATCCTCCAAGAGGAAGCAGAACTCGTTCATGAAGGATTTACCCATCAGGTCGGTGATTGCATCTTCCGGGATGAAGACCACCCCCCAAACCTCGGAGGAGATCAGAATCTCCTGTCGGCTCTTGGCGGGGAATATGTATTCGGGGCTGGTGGCGATTCCAGCCACGGTGAATACCATTTCCTGGTCTTGCACCGCGAAAACCATCTCGTCGCCGGGAGCGATGTCATGATGATCGGCAAAGCTCTTCTGTGCCAACAGAACGTTGTTCTGTCCTGGCTCAAAGTAATATCCATCCTCCACCTTGATATTGTTGACCTCTGCGCGATCGCCGGATGGCAGGGAAATCACCCTGGCCTCCACCCTCTTACCTCCCGGCAGCTCCATGGCGATGGCGGAATTCATCCTGCCGGTGAGATGCTCAACCCCTGAAAGGTTCTGAAGTGCATCCCTGGTGTCGGTGGCGTCCTCCGCGGTCTTGATGGTGAAATCTGCCATCCCCAACACTTCGTATGTATAATCATAGGATGTTTTCAAGTTCAGATATCCTACAAACGCAGCTCCGAAGAGGGATACTCCCAGGAAAATGACTATGGTGACAGCAAGGAAGAGTCCCTTGGAGGCCCAGAGATCTCGCAGAAGCTTGCGATGGATCTTCTTCATGGCGCTACCACCTCAATTCTTGGGGGGTGATGGGAGATGGATTATCTTTGATCTCGACAATCTCACCACTACGCATTCGCACTACTCGATCGGCCATTTCGCCAATTGCGGTGTTGTGAGTCACCAAGAGCACGGTCTTGTGTCTCTCCTGGTTTATCTGCCGCATGGCGGAAAGGATGTGTTTCCCTGTATCGAAATCGAGGTCTCCGGTGGGCTCATCACATAGGAGTATCGGGGGATCCTTGACCATGGCCCTGGCGATGGCTACCCGCTGCTGCTCCCCACCAGAAAGTTCGCTGGGGTAGTGGTCGGTACGGTCCTTAAGACCAACTACATCGAGGGTCTCCAATATATCCCTAGGGTGTTCCACCAGTTCAGCAGCGAATTCCACGTTCTCCTTGGCCGTCAGCGATGGGATAAGATTGAAGAACTGGAATACGAAGCCTATGTGATCCCGCCTGTATCGGGTTAATCCCTTGTCATCTAGGCCGGTGACATCGATGTTGTCCACCACGATTCTTCCCGATGTGGGGGAGTCGATACCCCCAATAAGATTGAGCATAGTGGTTTTACCGGAGCCGCTTGGGCCCAAGATTACCAGGAACTCCCCTGGGATGATATCCAGGCTCACGTTTCTCAGCGCCTTCACTTCCACCTGCCCCATCTTGTATGATCGGGAGACTCCCTCCAGTCGCAATGCGAATTCTGAGGCTGTCTTGGTCGCTGGTTCAGCCATCGTGGTCCCTCCTGCAGTCTATGAATCTTTCCTCGAGAACCGCTAGGATCTTCTCCTTGTCGAAAATCTCGGAACCTATGACACACGAACCCATTAGGGCATCGAGCGTAATGATGTAGAAGGATGCTGTATCCCGTGGATGTGGATCTCCAATATCGGCAAAACAGGGGGCGAGGATATCAATGCCGGGCCTCATCCAATTGGTGTAATCGTATGAGATGAGCTCCTTAAGCTGTGGCTGCATTGCGATCTGCCACAGCAATCGCACAGCATCTGGGTTGGCCTCGGCTGTATCGAAACAGCCCCTGGCAAAGTCCCGTAGTTTGTCTCGAGGCGGTGCATCCTTTTCAAGTATCTGCTGCATTGGAGTGAATAGTGGATCAGCCAGATACTCAAACAGCTGGTGGATTATCTCTTGCTTGGAACTGAAATACCAATAGAGGTTGCCCTTGCTAATCCCTGCTCGTTGAGCGATGGCATCGACGGTGACGCCATGGTATCCGGATTGGGCGAAAAGTGCAGCAGCAGCATCGAGTATCTCTCGACGACGTTGTGGGGGGATATCTTTCCTTCTGATTGGCTTTTTCATTGTACTAGCTGACTGACTGGTCGATCAAATTGTGAATTGTAGTCCCTTAAAGCAAGTTATGTCAACAATATTGTGGTGGACTGGTATTATCTCAGTCTCATGTGGGGCATCACAATGCTGTGGGTCTCTATGGGCAATTGGGGGTTGTGCATAAATGTAGTCGAGATGTTATATGAAGACTGGCTAACTAGAGGAACTCTATCAAATACAGGGGCATGTCTCTCGGTGCCGTTGCTCAATATCGCAGCTGAGGACAATTGATGGTGAAAGAAAGGCGGAGGGGAGCTACTGAGCCTATTCTGCATATAATACTAGAAGCGACTACCAGTAGCTCCCGCGCACAGGAGCTGCATTTTAACCGCACCTATCAACGGGGCATAAGAAAGAATATGGCCGTTACTTAGTGCATAACCTATCCCAAGTAGGTCCGCCTAATGAATTTATTAACTATAGGGCATCTGCGCTACGATATTCGTATACTTGTCCATTGATAGTGGTATTAACTGTTATGCGATCCAAACCTGAAAACTCCTTGTGATTTAGACCATTTGTTCCCTGATCTGAGCAGGTTTGGATGCCCATTGCCCAAGATTTCTATTATTTCCCCATGGCCAAGTAAACCAAAAAAGCCAAAGAAACCAAACAAAAGATCAAAAAACACTACCATGCTAGCTACGTCTCGTTCTGATCCAGAAGGCGTATCATCGGACATATCGATGTAGGGCTTCTATGGCCTCAGGAGATAGTTGCTCCAGCGATTCTTCATATACTGTAATTTACTCTTTGAGCACTAAAGAGAGACCACGTCCTATCTGGTTGTCAAACATCAATCCGGTAGCAACTCCTACTAGTGTGCTCATACCTAGTTTGCTACCAGACTTATCTATCAGTATGCTCAGGGGGCTAAGTGGCCCAAAGTTGTGCCGTGCTTCTCTCAGACTAAGCAGGATCATGGTGATAATCTGAGCGCATGCTGCTAATGGGGAACGGGTCTTTGGGATCATGGCAATTAAGTCCTGGATAAAACCCGTATCATCCGAAGCCTTGCCCTTGCGTAGGTTGTCCAACACCCTGTATTTAACCTTTTCCCACTCATGGTCTTCGTCATAGCCATCGGCGAGATTACTGAATACGTCCCTAGCTCTTTCGGTAGGAAGGAATAGGACGCTAGAACGGCCTGGGCCAGAAGCCTTTTTGGGTGTAATATACGCGCTGGTTATCATTCCCTTTTTCTCGAGCAGTTTTAGCATGTCATAATCAGTTGAGGCACTTACACCCAGTTGATCTGCGACCGCACTATAATGAACGGGTTCATGGATTGTTCCGTATAGGTCAATAAGTTTGGTGAGAAAGGCTCTCTGCCTGATGGTCATTTGCATGACTAGGTTACCTCAATTGAATATATGCAAGCCGACATAATCCAGGAAACCAAAATAATAGTAGGAGATCAGGTTCTCGCTGTCAAGGGATGGAAACTTCGACAGACCATCTTACTAGGTGTTCTAACCAACTGTGTTGGTGATGGATATGGATATGGATATGGATATGGATATGATCTTATCTTCTTTAGGATTCTCTGTCTGCTTTGGACATGGATTCACACCCTGATGCGATGGACAGATAGCTGGAACCAGACAAAGCACTTCATACATGCTGTGTTGGAAGGAGAACACAGTGATCAGTAGTATTGCAGACTACCTTAGCATGCTGAGGTAGGAACCGGAAGCTCGCACCCATTGAGAAGTCGAATCGGGACCTGTATGATGAAATCGTGGATTTACTGGATTCCCACTTTCGCGGGAATGACAGGGAAGAATAGAATGTTCTTCCTGCGAAGGCTGGGGGAGTGGGAGAAATGGATACTGTGTCAGGTGCGAAGGAACATGCGCAGTGAATTGTCCCTCCTGCGGACAGACTGTGTCACAATGTCATCGCGAGTAGTCCTTCCAGTACTGGAAGGAGGACGAGGCGATCCCTTCTTTGCGTAGAGATTGCTTCACCTTCGGTTCGCAATGACAGAGTAAGTCTGGTTGATAATTATGACACAGTCTGGACAGCGGGAATCCAGAAGGGCGAGAGGTGGAGGCCGCATCGAATGCAACTGAACATAGGCGGAAAACCGTCCTTCCCGCGGAGGTGGGACCGATAGGAATAAAGCATTAACTTCCTTGACATTATGGTAAGTCTGGGCCATCATGAATTTGGTGGTAGCCGTGATTTGTTAGTCGCGACTTGCAGGGTTCGATAACGGTGAGAGGGTTGATGAACCAAACACGGCAGGCAGTCAATCCCCAAGAGCACTATAAATCTCCGGGAGTAGGATTATCGCATGACACCGCTGCTTGAAGCCAAGCAACTGACAAAACGCTATGGTTCCACTATTGCCTTGGAGTCTGTAGATCTCAAGGTCTACGAGGGAATTACGGGCTTACTAGGAGCCAACGGTGCAGGCAAAAGTACCGCCATCAAGTTGTTCCTGGGACTCCTCAAACCGACTTCTGGAACTGCGGAGGTAATGGGGCAGGAATCCTTTGAGTCTGTCGAAGTTCGTGCTTGCCTAGGATATATGCCGGAGCATGACTGTTTGCCCTCTTCTCTGAGTGCCGCTGAGTTCCTGACTCACATGGCGGAGGTGAGCAGACTGCCAACCATCCATGCCCGCACCCGAGCTGCAGATGTTTTGCGACATGTTGGCCTGGCCGAGGAGCGTTATCGTGCCCTGGGAGGCTATTCCACTGGCATGAAGCAGCGGGTCAAATTGGCCCAGGCGCTGGTTCATGATCCCACCATTGTGTTGCTGGATGAGCCCACGGCAGGTCTCGATCCACGTGGTCGGGAAGAGATGTTGGACCTGATCTGGCGTACTGGCAAGGAGTGTGGCATCAGCCTTCTTCTCTCCTCACACCTCATGGGTGATATCGAGCATACTTGTGATCGCATCATTGTCCTCGAAGGTGGTCATGTTATGGAGGAGGGTGCTGTCTCTGGATTGACCAGCGAAACCCAGACGATTCTCATTGAGCTGGAGACCAAACGCAACGAGGTTTTAGGGATCCTGAAAGGGCAAGGCATTAAAGCAACGGTCGAGGGTTCCTTAATCGTTGTCGAGCTGGAGGGTGAAGAGCAGTACGACGCAATGCGGGATGCCATTGTGGGGGCTGAAGCTCGTTTGCGGAGGCTGACACCTCGCCGCCACACGCTATCCGAAGTCTTTCAGGACACAGCATCATGAGAGAACCCAGTGGCGAAGTTTTTGATCTGGGTTATCAGCACTATAACGGTCCTCGTGAGGGTCGGGCGCGTGCTCGCAAAGCCCTTTGGATGAATGGAGTACGTACTGCACTTGGTCTTGGTCGAGGCTCTCGTGCCAAGATTCTTCCTGTGATGTTGTTTATCTTCGCCATGGCTCCTGCCGTGATCATGACGCTGATTGTCTCTGTAGCAGGTTCTGGCGAAACCCTTCCAACCCATGCCGATTATTATCGGGTTATATCGATTGTATTGCTACTCTTTTCAGCCATCATCGCACCAGAGCTCCTATGCTCTGATAAACGCGAAGGTGTCCTGTTCCTATATCTCGTGCGTCCCCTCACTATCACTGATTACCTGGCCGCACGTGTGCTAGCTTTCTTCTCGATCACCTTCGCCTTCATATGCACTGGGCAGGTAATCCTGTTCATAGGATTTACCTTGGCAGCAAGTGAACCGCTGAACTATCTTCGTGACAGCTGGTTGGATATCCCGCGTTTCCTAGCCGCAGGTGTGGTCATTGCCCTCTTCACCAGCCTCTTGCCTTTGGCTGTATCCTCCTTCACAACACGTCGGGCTTATGCGACTGCCTTTGTTATAGGCGTCTTCTTCATCTCAGCTCCTCTCGTCACTGGCATCCTAACTGAAAGTGGTACGAACACAGCGCCTCCCGATGAATTGCCGGAGCAAAGGGAAAGTCTTGGGGAATCTGAGCCTCTGGTGGGAGATGCTGCGAAATGGTACGCGCTTCTCGATATTAGGCAAGTGCCCACCCATGTCAGTGACTTGATCTTCGATGAGGAGAACGAATCGCAGGTTGCTAAACTGGTGAACGAACTACCTACAGTTATCCCGATCCTGTGGTACCTGCTGTTGACGGCTGGATCAGGCTTTGTGCTTTGGTGGCGATATAGGGAGATGAGGGCATGACTACATCTGGTGGAGTCCATGAGACGGCCGCGAAAGAGTCCACCATAGAAATCCGGGGTGTCTCCAAATGGTTTGGCAACTTTGTGGCGGTGAGTGATGTATCGGCGCAAATATCTCCAGGTATAACTGGTCTGCTGGGGCCTAATGGGTGTGGGAAGACAACCCTGTTACGCATGATTTCCGGTTTGGCGAAGCCCTCGGTGGGCGAGGTGAAGATACTTGGACAACCTGTGCGCGGGAATCCCATGATATACCGCCGGATCGGTGTCATGTCGGA
>JAXHVC010000239.1:0-7656 GCA_034189315.1 Chloroflexota bacterium
GTATCTTATCATAATATTATGGTATTTATATATCTATCTTTAGGAGCGAGTTTTCAATATCCCCACTAAAGTATTGCTTCTGGTGATGAAACACCGATGAGAAGGGCTAAGGGAACATTTGCATAATTCATGGTGATTGAGGAGGATCAGTAGCAGCCACTACTACTTTTGTACATTAGCTCTATATAGTCGCAGTTGCCACTTACTGCAACAGATTGCACTTGCGCTTATGAGCAACAGCCAATTGTGAGACAAGCCCCCACCATTATGTCCTTAATTCAGCAATAAGATCACCAACATCCGTAACTGCCGATTTACAGGTGTGTCCATGACATATGTACAAGGTAGGCCGATGATCTATCATAGGCCTATCTTGAAGCAGCATTAACTCGGATAATCCATTAGGATCCTCAGGATCATATGTAACCATTATCTTATTTGGTATCCACGTAGCAGATATGGTTCTTAACAGCTCCAATGACATAGGTTCACTCTTGGAGCCAATCAAGGCAATTTCCGTCGGGTCTGATAAATGAAAGTCTAGGGTACACAACCAATTGCCGAATCCCAGTGGGTGCTGAAGCATGGATTGGTACATTACTCGAAGCTGATGTGTGGCAATATCTATGAACCGCTTATTATGTGTCATTGCTCCCAACTTGAGCAATGCCAATACAGCCATTGAAGCACCTGATGGTATTGCCCCATCAAATGAATTCTTGGGACGTACAAAAAGAGGCTGACTGTTATTGGAAGTATCATAGAGTAAACCATCTACTTCATTCCAGAATCTCTCGATTATCAGGTCTCCAAAAACTATGGCCTGTCTGAGCCATTTTCCATCAAAAGTAGCTTTATGTAGCGATAACAATCCGCCAATAATCGAGGCATAGTCCTCTAAAAAACCGTCTATCTTAGCCATACCATTTTTATAGGTATGCTTCAATTCCCCATCTACCATCATCTTACATAACAAGAATTCCCCATTAGATACGGCAGCATGCAGATAGTCCTGACGGTTAAGCGAGACAGCAGCTTCGGCCAGAGTAGACAACATCAGTCCATTCCAAGAGGTTAATATCTTATCATCACATCCAATACTACCTCTCTCTTGCCGCTTTTTTAGCAGCAATCCCCGTGCCTGTGCCATAACATCCAGTGCTATCTCTTGACCATTCTGAGCAACATGCAGGATGTTCTTACCTTCAAAATTACCCCTACTAGTAACACCAAAATAGGCCTTTACTAATTCTTCATGATTCTCTCCAACGGTTTCAGTGATTTCTTCGGATGACCATACATAGTACTTACCTTCAACCCCATCGCTATCGGCATCTTGGCTACTGAAGAAACCACCTTCAGTGGAAGTCATCTCCCTTAGCACATAGTCTAACGTTTCCTCTGTAATACGCCGGTATCGTTCATCACCGGTTATCAAATAGGCATCAAGATAGAGTCGTGCAAGCAGAGCATTGTCATAGAGCATCTTTTCAAAGTGAGGCACCATCCAGCTATCATCTGTAGCATACCTATGAAATCCTCCCCCAACATGATCATAGATTCCTCCGTGGGCCATCTTCTCCAATGTCTTTCGAACCATATCGAGTGCTGTTTGATCTTTGGTCCGGTGATAGTACCTTAGAAGGAACTCAAGGATCATGGGTTGAGGGAACTTTGGAGCACAACCGAATCCGCCATTACTGGAATCAAAACGCCGTCTTAAAACAGAATAAACTTGGTCAAATATATCACCGCTTAGAGAAATCCTACCTGTATCAATCTCATGTCCCGCAGACAACACTCCTTGTATTTGTAATGCAACTTGCTCAACATCGTTCCGACGATCATGATAAGCCTCAGCAGCGGCCTTAAGAACTTTGGGAAAACCCGGCAAACCCTGCCTATCCGTAGGAGGGAAATAAGTACCCCCGTAGAAAGGTTTGCCTTCTGGGGTAATGATTGCTGTCAATGGCCATCCCCCACCACCAGTCATAGCTTGCACAGCCTCCATGTATATTTGATCGATATCCGGTCGCTCTTCGCGATCCACCTTAATACATATAAAAAGATCATTCATAAGGCTGGCGATTTCCTGGTTTTCAAAGCACTCCCTTTCCATTACATGGCACCAGTGGCAAGCCGAATAGCCAATACTGATTAGAATAGGCTTATCCTCCCTTTTTGCACGGCTAATCGCCTCATCACCCCAAGGATACCAATCCACAGGGTTATGGGCGTGCTGAAGAAGATAGGGGCTGCTCTCGTTTATTAGCCTATTTGTCATAGTAAAACACCCTCCCCTCAAATAACTTTGTCATCATCTACAAGCACATGCCGGTTTATAAGCCTTCTTCTAATCACTGATCAGTTTGATCAACCTCGTTTGAGTTGAGTAGCTACTTCGGCCACCCTTCTACCCAAGGCTTCTGCAACAACTATGTCAGCCGCTGTTGGGGGATTATCTCCCATGGTGCCACAAGTAGCCGTCGCACCATAAAAGGAACCGGCAGTAGCGGTTTCTGGAACATTCTGAGGTACACCAACAATGATCATTCCATGGTGAAATAAGGGGATCATCATCGATAGTAATGTCGATTCCTTACCACTATGTAACGTACTATTAGTACAGAATACGGCTCCCACCTTACTTAGTAGCTTACCTTGTATCCAAAGGGGACCAGTTGTATCTAGAAAGAGCTTCATCTCTGCACTCATATTGCCAAATCGCGTTGGGCTGCCAAAAACAATTGCATCACTTTGTTCCAGATCATCGAGAGTTGGAGGATTATACTTCTGCGCCATTTCATCATGGGCAAGTTTCCAATTTGGATCGTTGGCAATCACCTGAGCAGGTGCTGTCTCATTCACCTTGCGCATCAGGACTTCGGCCCCCTCCACCTTACGCACACCCGCTGCAATACCTTCGGCCAACCGAGCAGTATTACCGTATCGGCTATAGAACAGAATAAGAACCTTCATAGTTCAACCCCTTTCATTACAATCAGTCACTCTTAAGAGCAGCCAACACCTCAATGGCTTTGTCATAGTCTGGATGTTGTGACATTTCCTTTACATACTCAACGTATCGAACAGTATCATCACTATCGATTACAAATATGGCACGCCCAAGCAAACGTAATTCCTTGACCAGCACCCCATACGCCATTCCAAAAGAAGCATCCCGATGATCTGATAGGGTACGAAGGTTCTTGATGTTATGAGCGCCACAATATCGAGCCTGCGCAAAGGGCAGATCCATACTTATGGTGTACAAGACTACATCGCTGAACTTCCCTGCCTCATCTTCAAACCTCTGTGTTTGAAGATCGCATACCGGTGTATCCAATGAAGGTACCACGCTCAAGAGCCTGGTCTTCCCCTTGCTCTGTACCAGTTCCACCTCTGTCATATCCGTAGCTAGTAACTTAAAACCAGGAGCTTTATGGCCAACTTGTATCTTCTCTCCAACCAAAGTCAGGGGATTACCTTGGAAAGTAACTTCGCCTTGCCTCTCCTCCATTTAATGCCTCCTTATGTTATGTCGTGCTCACCTTGGGCACGCAGTAAATACTCACCAACCGTTACTGCCGAATGAACAAATCATATCTCCATAAACCTATATCATCATACATCCACATCTATATAGAAGGTGTAAAACCAGCCTATTAAGAGTTGAAATTTTACAACATCTCAGGTGGATTATTATCAATCAGAATATTGGAGATCTTTTGTTCCCATCCAACTATGGAATCCACATTAGCAGTCAGATTCTCCATGTCGTATTGTGCGCGAATGAAATCCCAAATCCCAATCCCCAATCTCAAAATAAATCCCAATAACCAAAACTCAAAAGAGGAAGGTAGCCGAGCAGAGTTAATCATTGGAGTTTGGACATCGTCTGGGATCTGGTTATTGGAATTTCCTCACCAATCACATCGAACAACGGCAATTCCTGAACTTAATAGTAGTTCCTACACCGGGAGAGATTTTAAGTGAGGATAATTTCTTCTATCCCCCGAGAGTGAGAGGCCAAATACTATTACAGGTCTCCCAACTGTGGAAGCCACTTCAGTGGCAATCAGAACGTAGTGTTAATAGCATAGTGGGCAGGGGGAGATCAACCTCCTCAAACCTCCTCAAACCTCCTCAAACAGGGTGAATTCATTCACCCCTACCCCAGACCCTACTTTCACCCTCTGTGCAACCCGGAACATAATCAACAGATTTAACCGGACACATGGTTAACATACAAACGGTTCTCTCTCCACCCAGCAGGAGAGAGTTAGGGTGGTCATGGCTATTCTTAACTATAAGGTGCTCGCATAGTATAAGGCCGAAGGGACGTTCATAGGATCTAGGCTGAACATATGGAAGCCGCTGTATGAAAGACCAGCGTATTAAGTTCTGGAGATTATTGCGAGCTGGGGACACAGCAGTGTAATCATCCCCCCATGCCATGGAAGAGCGGCGAGATGAGTTACGAGGGGATTACAGAGGGAACCATAGGGAAGCTGGAGCAGACCAAGTTGACCGAGGACGAGCTGAAGGAACTGGAGGAGAAGTTAAAGGAGGAAAACACCATCGCTATACCTTCAAACCCAGAGGGTATAACCTCATAGTTATTCGGCTTTAATTACCGGGGACATTATTGTTGTCGAGGGTAGTCTGTCTCAATCTATTGTACTACACTGGGGATAACGTTCTGTGTGAGCCACTCGTGTTAGTGTCGGCTCGACGCAGTTATTGGCTGGTTCACTCAAACTTACTTTTCATATGGTTCCAGATCTTCTTAATGTGCTTAACCATCTCTTTTAGATATTCCGCACACATGCTTAGCTCTTCACTTTCACTTTCAATTTCTTTCTTCTCTGTATTGAAACGATAAAGCCTTACCTCATGATAATTACAATCCCAAGTATTATTAACAAAAGCACCTAATGATGTACTTGTCCAAATATATGAACGGTGGGCAGCGGTGTTTCGATAATCGCGCACTTTTCTAAACCAATCAGAATCCCATTCTTTCGACATGTAATCGAACAGATCATTCGGTATATATTTACTGTTTCCTTTAATAGTTCTCCATTTCACATTTTCTGGCTCTAAGCCCAAACCATACAATGCGTTGATTTCCTGCAATACCATATCATATGCTGACACAAGCTCGAAGAAAAAGATATCTAGTGACCACTTGAATTGACGATGGGCGAGGAGGGGTAAACCAGATTCATATGGTAATTGAGCCATACCCAACAATTGTCTACAATAGTAGTCCGCTGCATCCAATTTCAATCGCGAACAGAAATGGTAATCTTCCCATAGGCTGTCTTGGGCAGCTTTATCTTTAAGATGTTTATATTTAAACTCTCTGTAAGTTGAAACCAATGGATCCTCAAGCCAATCATTATCTTTCATGTATCTTATCCAATAAGTTGTGCATTGTTGTGCTTATATAGCCAGCCGACATAGTATCAAGCCAAATCTTGTACCCAGGCGATAGTCTATCAGCGGGACATAAATGGCACAGTGAACAAGGTAAATGATGTGGTTAGAACGAGGGAAAGTGTTGGTAAAGTTGTTTAATGATGGCGCTTGTGGGGGTGAAGCATAACTCGTCATGTTTACTCACAACCTAAATTATGGAAGCACCTTTCATCAAGCAGGCGTTGCTATTCGGGTTCTCTATTCTTGTTAAGGAGTTCTATTCAGTTACAACCGGAGAAGGCATTACAGTTGTTGATGTTTGATGGTTTGTACCTGTGGCCCAAATCGCTTCTGGCTTAGGTTCATAATATATAACAACGTTCCCATCATTTTGTATGATTAGATTTGCACCCGGCTTGCCATTGGTTCCACTAGACCATGCGGCTACCCCATCATACCGATACAGAATAAGGTTCCCATCAGGTTGCATAACGCACTTTTGTATGGCAATATTCTGGGTTCCAGAGTTCCAGAGTGCTGTTCCATTGCCATCATAGAGAACCAGGTTGCCATCATCTTGCATTACAAGAGAGTATTTACCATTATGAGAAACCAACCTCTCTCCGCGTAGAAGCTCCTGTCCTGGCAACATCTTATCACTCATGGTCATTCTCCTTTATAGAAATTGGAGGCTATTTATTGTCAATAGAGTCCGAGATGTAGCCTCACTCCATACAAGACCCTACCATACCATTACCAATACTTATATCTAGGCGGAAGTGTATCAGACATAGATAAATGCTAAGGTATACAAAGTTAACGATGTGGTTATAATGAGGAAAAGTATTAGTAAAGTTTTTTCACGATGACGCTCGTAAGAAAATAAAAGCCATGATTCTTCAGAGGATCGGGGAGGAACCGGTTTATCCGATCAGATTCGGTCATATCCGCTACAGCGATTATCACACCTTTTAAGTCATTGCAAACCGAAGGTGAAGCAATCTCGGGGCAGGGAAGGAAATTGCCACACGCCTATGGGTCTTTGCGATGACCAGTGTGTAACAGCTGCAAGCGCGGAAGGACACGAAAAAAGAAATGTCATTCCCGCAAAAGCGGGAATCCAGAAGTGGTGGACAGTCTGGACTCCGCATCAACAGACTGTTAACAATCTTACCCTCATCATATTTATAGTGTTATCTCGGACTTGATCCGAGCGCCAGTATTCCCTATCCCTTCCTGGATTCCCGATCGGAGTCGGGAATGACACAACCAATGTTTCTTCTGTTACACATACGCCCCTGGCTACATCCCTATCCTCTTAAAAAACCAAAGGACATAGAAGAACAAAGATGGTCCTTTCTGTAAAGGCAGTCGGCTCAGGGATTTGGAAAGAAATGCCCTGCTTCGAAAGGACTCCTCGCGATGACGCCATGACACACTATGTAATCACAAGAAAAGAAACGTCATTCCCACAAATAGGCTGTGTCACAGTTATCAAACGCCACTCAGATTTACTACATCATTGCGAACCGAAGGTAAAGCAATCTCAGGAAGGTTGAAGTGCTTGCCTCGCCGGTATCAGCTACCTATAAAGAAAGGGAAGACGTGACAGTTGATCGACTGGAGATGATCGTTATACGGGTTGATACCAGTGGCAATTGGCACAGGGTTGTTACAGAAACATCACAGTGTGTAGCAGAGAATCACTCCGCCCAGACATCCATTTCTCTTATCTGAGGGTCCTTGATCCTGCTCTGAACGATGGGACCATGATCCAAAAGGAACTTGCTTTTCGAATCACTCAGACCTTCTCTGACAAGCTCCTGTATGATCAACTGGCAGATTTCATCCATTATGGCGACCTTCTTTTCGTATTTAGCACAATGATCGCCATCTCCACGAACAGTCACTAGGTCCAGCATCATGTAATACATAGGGCTGCCTAGAGTAGGCAAGGTCTTCATCGCTCTGTGCATCCATTTAAAGAAAGGCCGATAACGATGATTTAGGAGAAAGATCATAGATATTGCATCGCTTATGAACTTGGTTTCTGCCCATTGCGCTGCAACATATTCCTCGCGTTGCACACATCGCATAGTGTTATACTGTCCGGCTTGGCCGATGGTCATACATCGCGATGCAATCTTCTTCAGCCTGATATCTTCGGGATAGAATTCGTTGAGTTTATTCCTGAAGGCAGTAAATTCTCCCAGGGGATCTGTAAACACCTTG
>JAXHVC010000024.1:0-19766 GCA_034189315.1 Chloroflexota bacterium
CTCGTATTGACGATTCCGAAGCAGTTTGGTCCTACGAAACGTATACCACCATCTCTGGCAATCTTAAGAGCTTCTTTCTCTAATCTTGCCCCCTCTTCATTGAGCTCCCCAAAACCTGCCGTAATGACTATTGCGGACTTGATGCCCTTTTGAACACAGTTTTCCATGGCTTGTGGAACATACTGTACCGGTACCACTATGGCGGCCAGGTCGATAGGGCCGGGGATATCATTTACGTTTTTGAAGGCTGTATGACCAGAGACGCTGTCCTCGCTTCTGCTGACAGGATACACGTCTCCTTTGAATCCCTTACTGATAAGGTCGTGAAATATGCCAAATCCCCATTTGGAGGGATTATTGGATGCTCCTATAACAGCCACTGACTTCGGATTGAATAGGGATTCAAGGTGATCAACCACGGGGCTTCTTGTTTGTGTCATACTGTTATCTCCAGTTCATAGAGTTTTGTGATAAGTCCATTATGCTGACGAGTATTAGCTTCTTCTGAATGCAACAGATTGCCTTTTTATCACCATGGTTTGTGGACACGCTAGATAGATAGTAGTTCTTTACAGAAGTGTTTACAATAGCATTTCTAAAATGACCTTGGAACTGGCTTTACCTAGCCTCTTGCTTCTAGCAGGAGTGCCTTGAGAGAAGTTTACCAAATTTGAATATGCTGTTCTGCTAAGCCAATAATAGGATGGTATATTAGCAACCCATCTTACGCAGATCGGTATCTAGTACGGGCATTGCTTGTGATATGGATTTTGCAACCAAGTCCTTTCTGTCCATGGCGGGTCCTACCAGTGTGAATAGGTCTTTGATCCATGGTACTGGATTGGATTCCGATGCATTGATCAACCATAGTTTCTTATCCCGTACCGCTTCCAGTACAGTAATCACAACGATTGTACCAATGATGATATCTTTCATCACACTGAATGTGCCCCCGAATCCCGGAAGATCAGATTGATCGTCCTTGAGATCTGGCATCCTGAGTGAAATCACGTGGGGTTCGGGCACTACTTCTATGATCCATGGTGCAAATGGATCAACATCAAATCGCAGTTTCTTTCCTACAAGCGGAGGAAGCTGAGTTTCGAAGTCGTCTTTCACCCTTGGACTGGTTACTACACCGGTATAGACAGAGCTCGTCATGTTAGCCAGAAACGCCACTAGCTCCGATTCCGGAATACGTTTGTCTCTGGTCTTGATAAGGGCGTTCTCTACTCGAGGTGATAGCTCGGGTGTGAGTTTAGGGAAGATGGGTATTATCATGATGACCTCCTTCTAGCGATGCATACAATTAGTGCTATCCTTAGCTGTTGAAAGAATAAGTCTTTTATTCTTCAGCCCACTTTCCTATCCTTGCTGATTCCCTTTTCATCAGTAGTTATTACAAAGAGGATTCAGGAAGCTAGCATGATTTTCGGAAGATAGCTATATGTATAGAGCACCCTTGAGAAAGGTTTACCGGAGGGTGATCTATTGTATACTAGCCCTATATTTGTTTCTCACTCCAAACATTCGGATATACAATTTAGAGAAACAGATTAAATCTGCATTGTTCTATTCCTCAGAGCCAAGTAATATGAATTACCACAAAGGTTAAATTAATGGCCCCCGCTATTTATATGATTTTGGGGCTAGTATGGGGTGCTTCGAAACAGAGACCTAGGTCATCCACCCTCCTGATTTTCACACTCCTTGGCTCATGAATGAACTCCGGCTCATAGGGCAACTTGGGGCTAGGAAACACAGGAGGATCTATATTCATGTATGGTATGGTGCCATCGTAGTCACCGAACCAATAAGCATTAAGGGAATCACCCTCGGTGAATAGGTTCCATGTTGGATCGACTATCTGCATCCAAGTGGCCCAGTAGGGGATCATGCGTAACAAACCCACAATATCGTAGCCCAGCATATCTCCCCTAACCCCTGCTACGTTGGTTAATATTACCTGTAAGGGATCTAGGAAGGTTTTCATGATGAAGCTTGGGCTTTTGAGTGCAGCGTTGACGTCTGTTATGAATCCTCCTGTCGAACCCTCTCCCATCACATCCGAGATGTTTATAACGGGCGTGAGGAGTTGATCCACTCCACTGGTCATTTTTTCATAACACTCATCCTCATCGAGCCCTTCAATAAGACCGATTTTCTTGATCGCATCTAGAACTCCCGCAAAATCTCCCTTCATAACGGCACCCCAGAACTCTATGGTTAGCCACTTGCAGAGTTCCTTGTAGTCATATCCGGAATAGAAATTGATGCCAAAATCAACCATGGCTATAGTATCGTCATAGCGGTACAAGAAATTCCCGTGGTGAACGTCCATATTCAATACCCCATAGCGTGCATATGGATACCACCATGCGCGATGACACCTTTTAAGAGCCAGGGAGGAGTCATATCCAAGTCCCTTGAGGAATGAAAGGAATGCCCAAATATCTTTGGGCTCTCCCACATCGATATCTACGAGTTTGAACATCAGCCATTCTCTCTCCATGGTCAGAACGGCTTCAGTGGTGTAGGCCCAGTAGACATGAGGAGAATGGAGATCTTTCAATAATCCCATCCGATCATTGGCATTTGTATACATTTGCAGAACCGTGGCTTCCAGTCCAAAGTTCAACTCATCCCCAACGGTAACTTCTCCATATTCCCTGATGATGTTGGGCATATTGATTTCTCTAGCGGCTCGGACGATAATGCTAAGAGGCCAGAGTATTAACTGCACAGTGGTGCCAATTGGATCCATGACCTTGTAATCCCTTACGAATAGAGGCTTCAACCCCCTTCTTTGAACTTTTACTACCACGTCTTTCTGCTCTTGTCTCAGTACTGCACAATGAGCTTGGGCTAAGGAGGCTGCTCCAAGTGGCTCTGGCTCGAAGTACTCATATACTTCCTCTAGGTCACGACCCAGCTCGTCTTCTACTATCGCTTTGACGGTCTTAAAGTCTTGGGCTGGAAGATAATCACATAGCTTGGCGAACTCTGAAATCCAACTCTGAGGGATTACTACCAACATGGAGATTATTTGACCCAGCTTTATGAAGGCCGGACCAAGGCGGTGAAATACAAGCATGAGCCTTCTTGGATACTTTGGCTTTTCCCTGGGGCCATAGATATTGAGACCCATCCAGTTCATTCCTTTGGGCTCATGTTGACCTCCCATTTGTGCAAAGGTCATCTCACCGGCGTGTTCCCCAGTGCTGAGGATTTTCCAATTTGAATAACGTCGCACTGGATAGATTATCCAATCTATCAGGTACATTCCTAGGGAACCTATCAAGAGCAGTGAAACAACTTGTATGCCTCGCCAAAGCTCTCTAGAAAACGCTCTGTTAAGGAATACTGTAAAAATAACTATGGAAGAGATGATCAATATAGCTCCAATCCATGATGAAAACGCAAGTGAGATGCCACTCACTAAAAGGAAGATGGATGATCCGAGCATAACAAAGATATCCCACGAATCGCGAAGAGCTTTTAGTATAGTCCTGTTCTGATCCCGTGTGCGTTTGTCTTCGGCATACATGTCTCTGAGTCTTTTCTCCTTAAGCTCATACCACATGAAACCCTTGTGTTCTTCCCGCTGTTTTAAACTGGCTGCAGCAGTACCCATGAAGCAACTCCTTCCGTAATTGAAGCCATTTGGCGCTGATTTCCCCTTGGAGGGCAAGCCATCTCAAGAGCCTTCATACCAAATTCAACGTAAGCAAAGAATGTATCACATACTATCGGGTACACAATTGTTACCAATTACAATATATGCTCATAAGAACCTCTCTACCACTCAGATGCGTAGCAAAGGTCGTAGTCTTCAAACATCTGTTGCTCTTCGCTTCTAGCATTGGTCCACAACTCGGGTTCATACTTCAACATGGGAAAGGGAAATTCATCTGTACCTTTGAATGGCACAATACAATCCTCACCAAAGAGGTAGGAGTTGAGAGAATCTCCCTCGGAGAACATATCCCAAGAGGGATCAACGATTTCCATGATAGTTGTCCAATATGGGATCATTCGAAGCACCGCAAGGAAGTCATAACCCAGACGTACTCCCCCCTCGCTTCCCAGCTTCATAAAGGCTCCTAGGAACGCAGTCCAGAATGCCCCGCTGGTGATATCTTCGTGAAAATCACTAACAGTCTCCTTCCCCTGCACTCCACCTCGTTTCTTGAAGCGAGTTATGGGTTCGAGCAACTCCTTGAATTCAGCGGTAACCATATCCAAGGCTTTGTCTGAGTCGAACCCTTCCAATAAGCCGAGATTCCCTCTAGCTGCTTCGGCAACTTCTCTATAGTCTGCCGACATAGCACCTTTCCAGAACTGGGTTAGCCCTGCCCTGGTCTTTTCTGCCGAGTCATTGGCTCCGGACCAATGATTGATACCGAAATCTACTAAAGACAGCGTGTTGTTATAGCCGATTAAGAAGTTGCCATGATGAACGTCCATGTTCATTAGTCCGTAACGGGAGAATGGGTACCACCACCCTCTATAGGCCTTTTTAGTGGCGATCTTTAGGTCATAGCCTATGCTCTGCATGGTATCTAAAAAGGTGGACATCTCTTCACGCTCGGCTATATCCATGTCGACAAACTTGAAGTATGTCCATACTCGCTCCATAGTGATGATATCTTCGGTGGTATAGTCCCAATAGACAGTTGGAACATGTAGTGAGTCTAATAAGCCGTGTCGTTCCAGTATGTTGTGGATCATTTGCATTGATGTGGCCTCAACTGCAAAATCAAGCTCAGTGACCATGGTCACCCATCCATAGTCATGAACTATCTCTGCTGGACTGAACTGTCGAAGTACCTTCAGTTGTGGTAGGATGCCAAGTATACGAAACGCCGCCTCCACAAATGATGCCATGGTCGACAGAATAATATAGTCTTTCATGAAACGATCCCTTAGCCCTGGCCTTTGAACCTTTATCACTGCATCTCTTCCATCCTTCATTACCACGCAGTGAACCTGTGCCAGTGATGCTGCTCCTATTGGTTGTGGATCGATGTACTTACAGATCTCTTTTATGTTTGTTCCCACTTCATGCTCTATTCTCTCCACAACCGTTTCGTAATTCTCGGTGGGAAGATAGTCACAAAGCTTGGAGAATTCAGCCAACCAGGATCGGGGAAGCACTGCTCCCATGGAAAGCATTTGTCCTAGCTTTATGAAAGCTGGTCCCAGGTTTTGAAATGCGATCATGAACCTACGACCAAGGAGGGGCTTTTCTCCAGATGCATAGATGGATAGAGAGAGTTGTGGAAAGACAACACCGCCTTCTTCTTGTGAATAGGCAAACTGTCTTCGTTCAGCTTCCGGCATACCCTCACTTAGTATTCGCCAACCTGACAATCGCCTTACAGGGTAGACTAGGTTGTCGACTACCCAGAGAAATACAGCTCCCCACATATTAATCATGATCCATGACGTCCTTAATAGGTAACCCTGAAAAAGATGGTTTAGAAGAACTGCAACTATGAATACCACAGATATGATAATTACCATAATTCCCAGAGCGACAGACTCCTGAGCTACTATCAAGATGCCACTTATAAGAAGCACCGCAACTAATCCGACCAACGCTATTTCTGACCAGACATTGAGTAGTTTTGCTATCGGAGATCTGCCTGCTTTGGCGGCCTTGTCTAGATCTTCTCTTCTTACCCTCTCTTTCCTTTCCTTTAATTTACGCCACATAAATTCCCTTGCCGATCCCTTCTCGGCAGCTTTTAGTTGCTCTTCGATACGTTTCTCGACGTCCTGAGTGCTTTTTCCTAAACTTCCCACAGCAGCCGCTGCTGTGGTATAACGGAACCCCTTTTTGTCAATATCTTTCTCCTGCATGATCCGACCCTCCTTAACGAGTTATGGTTCGTGCATTATTAGGTTGTCATATGATCACTTACCCTGTCTGAATGACTAGGGGATTAGCATCCCATTTCCCTTAACTTGTCGCTAAGTAGTGGAGTTGCTTCAGCAAGAGCGCTATCCACCAAGTCTTTTCGATCTAAGGTGGGTCCTGTCAGAGAAAACAATGAGCGAAACCAAACGGCAGGATTGCTTGGAGAGGCATTTATTACTTTAACTTTGTGGCGTACGATGGAATGGTATGCTATGATGGGTTCTTCGTGACCAAGGACCATCAATTTCATCGCATCGAATTCACCAGAAAAACCAGGGATGTTGTTCATTTCCTGTCCTGAAGCTAACTGAAAGGATAGAACTTGTGGAACTGGCTCGACTTTCATGATCCATGGGATCAGTGGCTCGATATGAAAAATGAAGCTATTTCCAGTAAGGAGAGGCAGCTCATTATCAAATCTGGGTTTCACTCTTGCGTTGTATACTATACCTTTATAGATATTTCCTATCATAAAAGTCATAAAATCCGCAAATTGCTGGTCTGCCAGTTGTCTATTCTTCGTCTTGACAAGCGCTTGTTCGACCCTTGGAGTCAGTTCGGGGCTGAGTCTGGGAAATACTGGAACAAACATGACTAACTCCTTCTGCTAGTGCTTTGATTACACGGGGTAAGACGAGGTATATGGACAATAACTGAATTTATTATTAATACATAAGCAGCTAGATGTCAACATCACATTCCTATTACAACCCACTATTTTTATGTTTATTGGAGATAGTAATTATCCTGCAAATTGCAGTTGAGTCTTTTGTAGGAGGTTTACGTATATATTAGATGCGCATATGCTATTAGTAGCTAATCGTATAATTGATTGTAGAGATATCTAGTACCGTTGGCCGCATATATAGCTAAATACGTTAATCAATCTACTAATGATGACTCAGGAATAGAGGAAACTGAGGTAAGAGATGGTTATACTGTACATGCTACTTTGTGGTGAAACACAATAGCTTTAGTGTTATGTGGGGACTTGTGCGGATAGACTTTACTTCATTGTTCTAGTACCGACTTTGTGGTCTACATTAAGTTACAAGTTAGCAGCATTAAGGCGCTCTTGTGTCACATTTGATAGGCTGAGTAGCAAGAGCGCCAATGCATATTAATCCTTGTCCTTCTTGGCATGCTTTTCCCATACCAACCGGTCTTCTTTGGTTCCCGTCTCTTTCACGGATTCGATTTCTTTCTCGAGCCGTTCCCGGATATTGGCTATATCGCCTTCTCCTGCATCCACTGGGATTAACTGCTGGGATACCATACTCATGGGAATGCTTTCCATAAGGGTTGCAGTATCTAACGGGGTACCCTCAACCGGGTCAAACTTTGGACATTCACTAGCGTCCATATCGTGCATAACCTTCTTGCCACGAAACGACTTTCCTGGCATCACTGGACACATGCCTTTCATCATGTCGATCATGGGTGAGAAGTTCTTACAATGCCCACATATTTTTTTGTTGTCCGCCTCTGCCACGATTTCTCACCTCCCATCGTAAGAGACTGCCCCTATCAACAACTTGATTGGGGCAGTCTTGTGTTTGACTTAGCTAATTGTTATCTAGATCTCCTGTATGGTCCTTTCGATAATGCCTTCTTGGCTGAGGGCATTAAGTTCAACGAAGTGAGCACTATATCCAGCAACCCTAACAATGAGTTCCTGGTATTTCTCAGGTTCCCGCTGTGCTGCTCTGAGGGTTTCATTATCCACCATGTTGAATTGGACGTGTGGCACACCAAGGTCATACCATGTCTTCATATAATTCAACCACAACTGGAAGCCTTTCTCTCCGGCTAGCTGACTGGGCGACAACCTTTGGTTTAATAGGCATTGTTTTAGCTGGCGATGGTCGATCTTTGAAACAGATCGCAATACAGCTGTGGGTCCCTTCTTATCGAATCCGGCACCAGGTGAAACACCTCCATCGTAGCAAGCATCACCTTGCCGCCTCCCATTAGGTAACGCTGGGAAGAGAGCGGCAGCGGCCCATGCCGAGGCATTCTCCGGCAGGGTCATGAATCTACCACCGTCTGATTCGTAGTTTCTGCCGCATTCATCCGCCATGGTCTTGTATAATTTAGCGGCCAAAACGTCAACTTCATCAATGTCATTTCCGAACTTCGGTGCGTTTACGAAGTCCTGTCTCATTTCGGCATAACCAATCCAGTTGGCATTCAGGGCCTCTTTGAGCTCGGCCATCGTGTATTTCTTGTCATCATAGATTAGCTTCTTCACTGCATACATACTATCGATGACATCTGCAAACAGTGCAAGGGTGATCCATGCATTAGATACGGGTTGGCTGCGTGGATCTACCATGTCCATTCCACTTTCGACGCAGCGCTTAAACAGACAGGATCCGAAGATGTTCTGCAAATAGCGTGCTTCAACATACCTACCCTTGGAGCGATTCCTGCAGGCTATTTCATACATGTACCTTACTTGTTGTGTGAAGGCCTCATAGAAATCCTCGAAAGTCTGGAATGTGAGAGGATCTCCTGTATGAGGACCCATTTGAATTCGCATGAGGCTTGCTTCGAAGCCGTCGTTAAGGGCAAGATTGAACGGCATTAGTCCGGTGACAAAGCTACAAGGATATCGAACACCTTGACCACCTCTGCCCTTAGTTATACCAGGTGACATACATACAACGTTTGCGTAACTCCTAGCTTCCTCAAGGGTTGCCCCGAAGTTATACATGAGGGTATCTTGTGACACACCCTCATGCTGGAACGAAGGATATCCCAGCCCTTGCCTAACGGTCTCGTAGGCCTGCTTGAGAGTGGATAGCCTAGCCTGAGGATGATATCGGAACATATAGGAGGGCTCTCCTATCCTAATCAATCGGCATGCCTCAAGAATGGCGTCAGTCAGATCATTGCAGGCATCTCTGCCATTTTCGTCCACCCCCCCAATGGTGAGGGTAGGCAACGTTATTGGAGCTCCTTGGAAAGCAAAACCCGCCATCCAGGGTGCAAGAACAGTGATTTCGTAGATTCTAAGGTTGTTCTCTGCTATCAACTCAATTGCTTCATCTTTAGTCAGGGTTTTCTCGTCTATCACATCTCTCTTGTAATAGGGCCAATGAATCTGATCGACACGCTCTGACCAGCCTGCATGATATCGATCGAGCCATCTAGCGGCGACAGCTACAAAGTGCTCACATTGCACCGATTCATGAAAATGCTCGACTGGATGCGCGGGCACTTTGGCACAGATCTCAGACATTTTGAGTAGCTGGGCTTTTCGCTTGGCATCGGTTTCGAAGTTCTCGGCTATGATTTTTGCCAAACGACTGTAACGATTGGCCCATGTAATCACCGCCTCAGCGGCTATTCTCATTCCTCTCCACTGATCAATCTTTTCGTGCAGTGGTAGATGCTCTGGAGTAGAAGGCCCAGTGCTGAGAAGGTCCTCTGCTTCCTCCAGATTGTCATCAATGGTTGAGATGATACGGTTGAGACCATTCTCGAGTACGTAATCGTAGTCGAAGTTGGCACTGTTGGTACCATCTACGGAGATGCCTCCTACTGCGGGTCCTTGCATGATCGCGGCTTGTTCTTCGTCACTCATATACCGCTCTGCCTGGGATTGGAAACACCGATTCTTCCAGTACTCAAGAGTTGGCTCGAACCACCACTTCTCTTCTTCTAGAACGACTCCCCGAGGGTCATGCAGGAGCTGTTCATTGAAGGCGTAAGAGTATTCGGTGTAGAAGGTCAATTCATGAGGTCTTGCTGCGTGATAGCCCAATACCTGCGAGTGATCGATGATGAATATAGGCATATTCTCTAAAACGGATCGCAGAGCCATGGCACGTCGTTCTGGATATGGGTATGCGTCAGTCTCCTTCCACGACTTTGTCCACCAATAGGCCCTATCCAGGCCTGCCTTAACACCTGGTTGGTAGGCACCTCCGGTTGTACCCTTAGACCATACTGCTTTTCTCAGATAGTCTAGGCCTGTGGACCGCTGCTTTTCCGCTTCCCACCACCATGCTTCTCTAGTATCTTCACTTGTTTGCACTTGATCTGCCATGTTATCCTCCTCTGAGACCCGATAGCGTAGAGATATACTGTAAACCTTGCTCATCATTGCTGTCAACTATTACTATCACCATCTTTGCGTTTCAGGGATAACATAAAGCAAGTAAATGCGATAAGTTGACATATTAGTATGAAAAAGAAGGTTCAATTTCCTCTAAATAGTTTAGAGGAACCTATTTAACTAACAATCACTTATTTGAGTCAGTGTGCATCCTATAAACTAAGTCCTCTATGAAATAGAGCCTGCGTATTAATTATTGTCTTACATAACGTAAGTAGTACTGTCCTATTAAATTGATAAACGCTTGTAAATAAAAAGATATCAGCGTTTTCTTGTATGAAATCCTATGTAGCCGGATTTCCCTATGAACGTTACGAACAATGGCAAAAGCTCGCATTATACAGCTTACCATTTACGATAAATAAGTTAGTTCAGGCCACTATTGACCGAAGGGCCAAGAGTTATTTCCCTTTCTAGTGGTGAAACTCAATCTTACAATTAGCTCTGAGATACTAAACCATACAGATGGTGTAGAAGATACTATTTCTTTTCGATATAGCCACGCGCTTCTAATGTTTCTGTTGGCAATAGTGTATCGAGCATCATCTTGATCTGTTCCTTAACTGGTTTACCCGCATACCAATCTTGCAGCAATTCGTATACTTGTGAATAGATCTCGACAACTTCCTCTGGGCGTTTATTATGTGCCACACAGATCTCAGTTAACTGTGCGCTAACCAGAATGGTGTTGCTCCTCATGAGGGAATCACGGTGAGAACTATCATGTTGTTTCATGGTGTTAGAGATCAAATCTCGTCGCTGTGTCTCAACCATGGTTGGGGTGTTTAACACTATTTCACGTTTTCTAGCCATTGTCCCCTCCTCCTTCTACTCTTCAACATAGGATTCAAATACTTTTTCCTTCTCACGTCCGAAACCAGATAACATGCGTGTTAATCCTGGTCTGCTGAGTGGTTCAGAAAGCTCTCTTACATACTCGTGAGCATCAACAACAGTCCTCTTCTGCAAGTTATTGAGCATCTCCAGTTTCATATCCCTGATTATCACTGGCATGAACATATCAACGAAGTCATATCCTCCCCACATCGATACTCCCAAACCTTCTAGGTAAGATAGCGCTTTCATGATCAACCAGAACCAATCTGGCATATGCAATCCTGGAATAGTGAGAACCTCATACATGATCTCGGCACTGAGTGTTGTTGTGCCGGAACGAGTTGAACGTAATGTTGTGCGTCCCTCCTCTTCAACTGCACGTCGATATATCATAGACCGCACCTTTTGACCTAGAAGTGGTATATCCACGTTTTCCCACTCATCGAAGGGCGTAAGTTCTAGGAAGGCATCACGAAGTTTTCCTACGTTGCGGTAGTAGACAAGCCCCATAAAAAAGGTAGATAGCCATCGTTTGCCGGCTTCGTCCAGTTCTACTGTCATACCAAAATCGCAGAGGAACATCTTGGAATAAGGAAATTGCTCATTGGGCATCATGAAGTATAGATTCCCCAAATGAGGATCTGCATGGATGGTACCCCAATTCAACATCATATCACCCCATAAGGAGGATGTTGCCCAATAGGGTACTGGTTTATGCTCAGGTGGATACTGTGGTATTTCGTAATCGATGAGTGAATCCCATATCGCAGTCTCATGCAGATCTGTAATCCGGTCTACTCGTATGTAGTTCTTTACCAATTCCATGACTAGTAGCTTGGAGGTTACATATTCCATATAAGGCTCAGCTATGAGCTGAGTGTTACGGTATACCGGATTCTTAATCGCCAGCTCTCTAAGCTTTCTTTGAGTCTCTGCTTCTATAATAAAGTCGATCTCTCTGTCCAACGTGGAGGTAAATAATGTTAGAACTGCTGCTAGGTCATAACGGGCTGCGCGTCGGAATACCTTTGAGATGATAGCAATACTGCCCTTGATGATAGCGCCATCAACCGTAACGATTGCTTCTAGATATGGCCTTTGGATTTTGAGAGCCACTTCCCTACCATCGCGCAGTTTGGCAGCATGTACTTGACTGAGAGAGGCTGTGCCAATGCACTCCTCGTCTATCCATTCAAATATACTATCCAATGTCTTGCCAAAGGCTAAGTCTGTAGGCGTTAGCATTTCCTTCTCAAGGAGCTGCTGTACCTTCCAATAGGGTAGTGGTGGTAGTTTGTCTTGTAGTAGCTGAAGTTCTTCCCTCAGAAACGCTGGACATTCTGGTCTCATACTCATGATCTGGCCGAACTTAATAAATGTAGGCCCGAGCTCGATTAGCTGCCCTCGAATTAGAGCCCCTGTTGTCTGCTTGATCCAACCAGGACCCTTTTCTTTGGCTTTGGATAAGGGTGAATCCTGTAAAAGCTGCCAGTATGCATGGAAATCTGATTGACTCTGATCTGCTTGCTGGAACATGCTATCGGATTCTGAGCTACCAGGAACTGGTTCGCCTACGAGTTGCTTAGCGTAACCACCCTTGCGAGTAAAGGCGTCATATAGGTGTGGCCAGGGTGACTTAGTTTTGGATAGAAGAGGGAAGTTGCTCCAAAAAATGATTATTGGCGCTTTAATGAACATGTACACAGCAACGATGTAGGAGAGCTCCACCACTCTTCCTAATACGAATATCAAGCGAAGAATATTGAAAAAACCCCACAATCCGGGATGAAACAACCTAAGTACACTAAATCTTCGTGGCATTGCTGGAACCTTTCCTGAACTCTCGGTCATAGCGTTCATAGAACTTGAGCCATCCGCCTTGGGCCCGGACTGCCATATTCCCTAGCCAACCCCGTTGCCATTGGAAGTGAGGACAACCTCGAGCATCTTTGTTGCCCGATGTCTTTTGCCCCACCATTAGACCAGGTTTGGCTCCCCAGTGGCACCTGCCATCTTCAGGGTTGCCCATGAATGTGAATTGGTCACAGAATAGACAAACCCTCGGTAATTCCCTATCAGCTATCTGCCTCAGATCCTCTTCTTCCATTCCCAGTATTAATGCCATCTATACTCCTCCTTCTCTAGCGACAGTGCTGCTGTTGATTATTTGCCAAAGCTAGCTAGCATGTCCATTAGGTCTGGTCTGCTAAGTGGTTCGCTTAGCTCTTCTACGTATTCTTTGATATTACCTATATCTTTCGCATCTAGTTCGTTGAGAATACCTTCCTTCAATTGCGTTACCACGTGTGGCATGAACATATCAGAAGCGTCATATCCACCCCACATGGTGACTCCCAACGTTTCTAGATAGGAGAGCGATTTCACTAGTAGCCAGACCCAATCAGGCAAAGATATCCCTGGTACATTGATGACCAGATATAAAAGCTCCTGTACAAGCATGCCAGTCCCGTGTCGCTTTAATCGAAAGGTAATCTCTCCACCTTCGACAGGTAGTCGACGGTCCATCCAATTCCCAACTGCTTTATGTACATTTGCTTTAATCTCATCAATATTCTCGATCATTTTGAACTGATCCGAGGTGGCTCCCAAAAGGCGCAGTTCTTCCGCTGGGGTTTCAGTGAATCTGGTCAATATCTCTTCTACCTTATCGACACTGTGGTAATACAGTAATGCTGCAAACAAGTCTGTGGCCCACTTCAATCCCTCAGGAGGGAACTCCTCGACCATTCCAAAATCGCATAGGAATACCCTACAAATAGGAAGTTCTTCTTTGGGCATTAGAACATAGAGGTTACCTAAATGAGGATCTCCATGAATGAGACCCCATTTGAGGATCATATCTCCCCACATGGAGGCTGTCGACCAGAATATCACTGGACTGTGATCCGGCGGGTATTCCGGTATCTCGTAGGCAAGTGCCCCATAGATTACTGCCTCTGCTGGTAGATCTGTGAGTCGATCTATGCGTACAAAGTTCTTTGCTAGATCCATAACTAGGAGTTTACCAGTGCAATATTCGAAGTAGGGCTCTGGTATGAATTCGGTCTTGTGATATACAGGATTATTCATAATTAGATCATGGAATTTTTGCCCAGTGCGTGATTCGAGGACAAAGTCTGTCTCTAAGTCAAGCGAACGCTTGAAGCTAGATGTGAAAATAGATAAGTCGAAGGCGCCAATCCGGGGAAATAATATAGTAAAAAGCTTGACTACGATATCCATGTAGATGAATTTATCCACTGTGAGGATGGCATCAAGGTAAGGGCGTTGTACCTTAAGAGCAACTTCCCTTCCGTCACGTAACTTAGCTGCATGAACCTGCGATAGTGATGCTGATGCTATGGGGACTTCATCAATCCATTCAAAATAATCATCGAGGTTTCTATCCAAGATAATATCATATGGTTTTAAGACTTCCTTCTCTAAAACCCTCTTAACTTCTTTGAATGTAGCGGGGACTACCTTGTCCTGAACCAATTGCATCTCTTCTCTCAGGAATGGTGGCATCTCAGGGCGCATACTCATGATTTGCATTAGTTTGATCATCGCAGGGCCCATCTCAATGGCTAAACCTCTAAATATAGGGCCAATTGTGGTCTTAACTAATCCTCCCCCAGCTCTTCTCTCTTCTGCCATGGGAGATTCCTTAAGGTCTCGCCAGAATTGCAGGACATCACTCTTGTGGCTTAGGAGTAAATCAGATAGGTTGACTTCTTCTTCTCCTTCGGTGGGGGATATTGTTTCTTCGGGGGCATTTCCTTGAAGACTTGCGAGCAGGCGTTTCTCCGCATCTGTTAGGTGTAGCTGATCCTCCATCGTGGCTGCTAGGTCTACGAATATTGAGTCACTTGTTCCGGTTCCTGCTATGGGTTCACCTACTACCATAATCGAACGGCCACCTCTGGAAAAGAGCTCTTGAAGATGTGGCCACGGTGAATTTAACCTATTTAGTAATGGAACATTGGTCCATATCAGTAATATAGGCACACGAACAAGAAGATATCTCACGATTATGATACCTAGTTCCAGGAGCCTTCCGACTATGAAGAGAACTTGAAACAGGAATGAGTATTCCCACAATCCTTGCCTCCATAGTTTGAGTAGACTAAAACGGATTGGCATGAGTTGTTTTCCCCTTTCTATGGATTGCTTGAAAATCCCCCATCTTTTTAGGGGGTGGATTAGCCTTCAACTAGTTAAGTTTGCTCAAGCAATAGAAAACAGCTTCCTTTTTGTTATTTTAATGGACAGGTGCGAAAATTATGGTAAAATAATGACGAAAGAAGCAAACCATCTGTTTTTTTATATTGGAGTATAGGTATAATTTCATGGATTAGCTAATAAAGGCGAGATATGGACAATGTGAAAAAAATAGAAATATTATTAGCAAATCAATAGGTTTCCAATATTATATTTTAATCGCCAGTTTATGGCTTTAAATCCTCCTTTCTACAAAATGAAATCCAAGGTATTTTAGTGAGCATGACAAAACCTTGGAACGTTACCAATGATTGCGGCGATCTTTGGTAGCCTAATATTATATTAAGGTCAGGTAAGACCTAAAAAAGGCCTCTTCCGAGCATTGCTATGGAGTTGAGTTGCTTCCACTATAATTCGTATATGGAAAGTTAATAGATCATGGGTGATAGGAAGAAGATTGTTGCGTTGTATTTCGGCTGATAGCCTGTATGAAGTAGATCGTGGGGTGAAAAATATTCGATAACCGGTATGATCGGATAATTTGATATTAATAAGCAATATAACAGGTAATAAAAACATAATAAAGACCACAAACAAATAAGCGATATAATTGCGATTCCAATATCCCGATGTATATAGAATGTAGTCAGGTAAGGATAGAATTGGAATTTGAATAAGGCTGAATAATAATTTATTGAAATTGCCAGTCAATGTCAATGGTATTTTAACATTGTAACGAATATATATAGGTATATATAGGTTTATTGACAGTAGTTGCGATTAATAACATTATTGTAGGATTAATCTGGTTGCGTTTTTGATGGGGTAGGGATATAAAGAGATGGGTTGAGAAGTGGTAGTTGAGATGATTAAGTACGAACAAGTATACTTGTATTATGGTTATAGACTTTCACACACATATATTCCATCCTAGCATAAAGCAAAACAGGGATGAGTTTCTTAAAAAAGATCGTTGTCTTGAGCTACTGTATTCAACTCAGAGGGCCAAGATAGCAACGGCCGAAGAATTGGTCCAAAGCATGGACGATGATGGTATAGATGTATCAGTGGTTCTTAATGGAGGGTGGTACACCCAAGAATTATGCATTGAGACAAATGACTATATATTAGAATCTATAGCACGATACCCAAAGAGGATAATAGGATTCTGTGCCATACAGCCTAATGCTGGTGATAAGGCATTGCGCGAAATAGAACGTTGTGCCGAATGTGGGGCTAGGGGCATTGGTGAGCTACGGCCTGATGATCAAGGCATCAATTTGGGAGACAAGAAAACAATGGATCCCATTGTTGAGTTGCTGGTTAAGCATAACCTCTTGTTTCTTACGCACGCATCTGAGCCGGTGGGACATCTTTATCAAGGGAAGGGTGTAGTAACTCCAGCGACTATATATCCGTTTTTATGCAATTATCCGCAACTTCGTGTTATATGTGCACATTGGGGGGGAGGCTTGCCCTTTTATGCTTTGATGCCTGAGGTGCGTGCTGTTTTGGCGAATACATATTTTGATAGTGCTGCGTCTCCATTTTTATACGAGCCAGAAATATATGAGAGGGTAAGCGAACTTATCGGACCAGAGAAAATCCTATTCGGTACAGATTATCCACTGCTGAAACAAGGGCGTGTAAGAGCACAGATAGATACGAGTAGGTTAAGCAAATCTGCTAAGTCCATGATTCTGGGCGGAAACGCTAAGAAGCTATTGTACGGAGAATCGGTATGACTGATAGGCTACGCTGTTTTATCGCTATTGAGTTACCCGATGAAGTGAAATTAAGGATAGAGATGTGTCAAGATCATCTCAAGAAGGGGCGACACGAATTTGTTAAGTGGGTGAATCCTCAAGGGATTCATTTAACATTGGCGTTCCTTGGTGATATACAAACAGATTTGTTGCCAAGAGTAGAGGAAGCCATGGACAGAGCGGTTGCCGATAGCACTTCGATAGACCTTGCTGTAGACGAATTAGGTGTATTTCCTGGGTGGAAACAGCCCAGAGTGGTTTGGTTGGGTATAAAGGGGGACATTCATAAACTTGAGTTAATGCATGACTCGTTGTCAAGGGAGTTGATTTCACTTGGTTACATGCCGGAATCTCGTGGTTTCAAACCGCATCTAACTTTAGGGAGAATTCGCGATGGGGCCACATCAGTACAAAAAAGAGAGTTTGGAGAATGGGTAAGTGCTTTGCAGTTTGATAGTCGTGTGCAGTTCAAAGCAACCAACCTCAGCCTCATGCAGAGTATCCTAAAGCCATCGGGCGCCATTTACAATCGTCTTAATAGCGCAGTGTTTAGCTTGGAACGTTCTCTATACTAATATGGCCAGATTGACTTTCCACAGTTCCCGATAGATGGTTGATTTTACTCCATCGTTCGAGCCCGATACTGGATAGCCTCTGTCAAGTGAGACGTTTCTATTTCGGCTGCATTTTCTAGATCTGCGATGGTGCGTGACAGCTTGAAAATTCGGTGAAACGATCTAGCTGAGAGCAATAGCTGCTTGGTAGCAGTACGCAGCAATTGTTGATTATATGAACTAAGTTGACAGAATTTCCTTATTTCCACTGGGGACATGGCAGCATTGCATGATATGCTTGTTCCTTTAAAACGCTGTTGTTGTATTTGCCGCGAGGCTTCGACTCTACTGCGTATTTCCTTAGAAGATTCCAGTGGCGTTTGATCAAAAAGTTTTTGGTATTCTACAGGGGGAACAGCGGTAAATATATCGATCCGATCTAGCAATGGACCGCTAATCTTCTTTTGGTACCGAGATATTTCCCCGGAAGAACATCTACATACCCGTGTATCGTCACTATGGTATCCGCAAGGACAGGGATTCATAGCAGCAACTAAAGTAAAATTTGCAGGAAAGGTGACGCTTCCTTGAGCACGACTGATGGTTACTATTTTGTCTTCCAGAGGTTGTCGTAATGCCTCTAGAGCGCTTCTATCGAATTCGGCAAGTTCATCTAGAAAAAGCACTCCATGGTGGCTTAAGGTGATTTCGCCTGGTTTGGGATTTCTCCCTCCACCAACTAATCCTGCGTGGGAGATTGTGTAGTGAGGGGCTCGAAAGGGACGCTGCACAACAGATGGTGAGTCTGATGGTAGTAATCCACTAACGCTGTAGATTTTGCTTACATCCAGGGCTTCTTCGGCGGACATTAGTGGTAGCAATGAGGGGAGGGATCGTGCCATCATGGTTTTACCACTGCCTGGTGGTCCACTCATCAGAATGTTGTGACCTCCAGCAGCACATATTTCGAGTGCCCTTTTAACGTGTTGCTGTCCTTTGATTTCAGAAAAATCCGTAACATTGGATTCTAAGACCATATTGGCTCTTGATGCGCTATCTAATACATAGGGTTGAATCGGTATATCGCCACGAAGATGGGCTACTAATTCTGCAAGAGAATTAGCCGGAATGACCTCGATTTCCTCTATGAGAGCGGCCTCTTTTACATCTGCGGATGAAACAAAAACCTGAGGAAAGCCCCTCTTTTGGGCAAAGGCAACCATAGGCAATATCCCATGTGTATGGCGAAGGCTGCCATCCAGAGAAAGCTCCCCTAAAAAAAGAGCTTTTGAAGCATCGTAGTTCAACTGCTCAGAGCTGATGAGAATCCCAAGAGCGATTGGAAGGTCATAACCGGGTCCCTCTTTCTTCAGGTCGGCAGGGGCAAGGTTAATGGTGACGCGCCGGCGAGGAACAACATAATTTGAATTACGAATGGCGGCTCTTACTCGTTCCTTGGCTTCTTGCACAGCTGCATCAGGTAAACCAACGACAGTTATTGATGGTAGTCCGCTCGATATATCGACCTCTACTTCAATAAGATGGCCCTCGAGACCAACGACTGCTGCAGTGTTTACCTTTGCAATTGTCATGTGAGGTAGTCTTCTCTAATTGGTTCGTATTGATGATTGTAGCAAACGTATGACTACATAACAACGTATGGAAGCCTTTGTTACATATAAAAATGGTAGATGTTACGGGGAGTTTGAGGGACAGCATAGTGGTTAAAATTTGGTTAGGGCTATCGGAGGTCGCATAGATATATGGACAGAACAGATGACTTAATGAAGGGGGCATGCAAGTTGACGATGCCACGTACTGGAGATAACATGTCAAACTGAGCTATGGGAAAACAAGAAGCTTAATAGTAGTATAGACAAAAAAGGGCCTCGCACAGGTAGCGCTGTCGAGGCCTGGACATTAGGGCTGACAGAGTGTCTTTTCCCTTTAGTCTAGGCCAGTTTACACAGGCAAGAGGCATTCTGTCAATTTGAAAGAGCCCTCTTGCCTGTTTGTTTTTACGATAAAGGTTCATTGGTTAGACAATTCAACGGGATAGAAAGAGTGGATAGACGTAATCCCCAGCAATAATCAAGAATCATACGACTTGAATAAAGATGATAATGGAAGATGGATGGTATTTATACTTATTACTTGCCTAGGTTAATGTACCCAAATCGTAATTGAGTGATGCTTATATATTCAGTATCAATGGACGTGTAGAGGGGAAATCCTGTTTGATGTCAACCGGTGATGAGACAAACAGGTGAAGCCCTTTGGTGAGTATTAAAGAAAGGAGTATAAAAGAGTGAGAAAGATATTAGCAAGCCTGATGATAATAG
>JAXHVC010000240.1:0-8735 GCA_034189315.1 Chloroflexota bacterium
CGATGATTGGGTTTGAGTACTACCTGGAGGCACTTATTATAGCTGGTGTAACCGTAGCAGTTCTTGCAGGGATTGAACTATTAGAAAGCCGAGTGTCAAGACTGCAAGAGCGCCATCGTATTCCGGGAGATGAGCATAGAGAATATGATGATTAGTATTGTTCTTAATCCTGCAGAATGATCATATGTTCGGCGAGCTATTGCATGTGTTTTTCATTGGTGTCATAGGTCAGCGATACCGAAAATACAAGTGTTTGTATACAAAATAACATGAGCAGAACAGGCATATTCTTCCATTATCAAGAAGGAGAGAGACTCAAGGATTTTCCCTCGGCTTTGGCTGGTTTGTTGAATAGGTCCAATGTGTTTCTCTATGATGCGTTGTATGCAGATAAGCCCAAAGCCGCATATGAATTGGTTCCTGTATCCGAGTCTTTGCTGAAGATGGTGCATAGCGAAAGGCTGCTGAAAGAAGTGATACGAAGCGAGTATTACGAGACGGCATTGTATTCAGCTGGTGGTACTATTCAATCTGCTGATAAGATTTGGGCAGGCGAGATAGACAATGCTTTTGTGTTCACAGGGACAGGAGATCATCACGCTGGACGTAATTTATTTGGTGGCGGATGCTATTTAAATGGTGCAGCTCTTGCTGTGACCAATCTGAGGCAGATGTATGGCGTGAAGAGGTTTGTCATTGTAGATACGGATGCTCATCATGGTGATGGTACATGGGACATTTTCAGACATGATGAAAACCTATTGTACATATGTTTTTGTAGTGCAAGGGACCTGGATCGCGAGAATAATGTGAATGTAAAGGTTCCACCTCTTACAACCGATGACGAATACATTGGAATTGTGAGTGAGTCGATAGTTTCCCGGATTAAGGAGTTTCGTCCGGAGCTGATTTTTTGGAATTGGGGATACGATGGTACACAAGGTGATTATGGGGATATTGGTATAACATCTGATTGCCATATTCGTCTAGCCAGAATCTTTAAACAGGTGGCGGATGATGTATGCTATGGTAGATTGATTGTGGTGTTGTGCGGTGGGAGCGAGCGAGCAACAGCTACCTATGCTATACCAAGGATCATTGAATGCCTTAGCGATTCTTAGGTGAAAGCGATGCCTTGGCCTCTTCCCAAAGTTCATCTTGTTGCTGCAGTGTTAAGTCAGTTAGGGAAACACCTCTCTCACGACATATACCTTCCATATGGGCAAACCGTCGTCGGAACTTTGTGTTTGTTTGACGAAGCGCATCCTCGAGATCGATCTCTTGTCTGCGAGCGATGTTTACTAGGGTGAATAATATGTCTCCAAATTCCTCTGTCTTTTCTTGGTGATTTGTGGCTTTCTTGAGTTCATTAATTTCCTCAACCAGTTTGTCTAGAATGGATTCCTCTTCTTCCCAATCGAATCCAACGCGTGCAGCTCGGCGTTGTATCGCATGGCTGTATGTTAGAGATGGCATCCCCTGAGGTAGACCATCCATCATAGAGGTATCATCGTCTCTTTCTGCTTGTTTCAATGCCTCCCAGCGTTGAGCTGCTTCCTTTGCATCTGATGCCTTTTCGCCTCCAAAAACATGAGGGTGTCTCCTAACAAGTTTGGAGTTTATGCCCTGTAGTACGTCTGTAATATCGAAATCGCCCTCTTCAGAAGCGATTTGGGAGTGAAGCATGATCTGCATCTGCAGATCACCGAGTTCTTCACAGAGTTTCCGATTGTCATCTTCGTCAATAGCTTCCAATGTCTCATAACATTCTTCAAGTAGGTTAGGACGGAGAGATGCATGGGTTTGTTTCCGATCCCAAGGACAACCACTTGGACTGCGTAGCTGAGCAATGGTGTTTGTCAAGATTGTGAAGATACTTTCTGCAGGATTGTTTAGTGGTTGTGTATTAGGTATGTTGCTCATGTATGGTTGTCTCCTATTTCTCCGTCTAGGTTAGTCATTTATCTCGATTTAGGGCGGAATGATATTCCCTCAACTTACCAAGAATGGTGGCTGCATCCTCAACATCATGGTGAATCCTGTACCCATCTCCACTACCCTGGAAGAGGTAGCTACATAGTATGACTGGCTTATCATGCTTGTGCATTAGGCTATATACATCCCTCAGCATCTTCTCTTCTTCACTGCGAAAGTATTTGAGGACATCCTCTGTCATGTTTCCCATATAGCCACTCATACCAAATCCGTGTACAAATAGTGCATCCACACTCTCATTGCCGATGACAGGATCGAACAATGTTGATAATCTCTGCCCGTATAGTGCACTCCCTGCTGCACCAAGATCGATTGGATTTCTTGTTGATGCCCAATAAGGGAACCCTCCTTTGTGTAATCCATCTTGCACACTTGGAGGGAGCTCAGGAACGACCAATCCGTTTCTGTTCAGTGCATCACAGATAAGTACTCCCCAGGAGCCCCCCATAGTAGCAACTGCGATCCTATGGCCTCTTAATGGGGGTAGTTCAAGAAAAGCATGGCCTAGGTCCAGCATCAATTCGATCTTGGGACTGCGGATGACATTGGCTCGTTTGAGTGCTGCATCGAAAATGGCATCGGAACCGGCCAAGGCCCCAGTGTGTGAGGAAGCTGCTTTTGCGCCGGCTGCGGTCTTGCCTCCTTTAATGACCACAATGGGCTTTTCCTGAGTTACTTGTTTGGCCACTTCAATGAACCTTCTCCCGTCACGGAGCCCTTCTATATACATGAGTATTACCTTAACTCCCGGATCGGCTCCTACGAATTCAACAAAATCCGTACAAGTTAGGTCTGCTTCGTTGCCCGTATGAATATACTGACCGGCACCCATGTTCTTGTCACTACCCCGATAGATCAAATCATTTATAGCGTATCCACCTTGGCTGACCACGGTTATGGGGGTGTCTCTTACAAATTGTGGATTCATAGGGGTAACGTTGAAGTTGGCGGACATGTTGAAGATGCCACTTACGTTTGGTCCTACAATGTGCATCCCACTGCTCTTAGCTGTCATGGTGAGTTCCTGCTGTAGTCTTACACCCTGTGGAGTCTCGGCATATCCGGCTGTGATTAGTATAACGCCCTTCACCCCTTTGATACGGCAATCTTCTATAACTTGGGGTACCAAATCCACTGGCACTGCGACTGCTGCTATATCCACACTATCTGGGATGCTTTGGACATCTGGATACGCCTTTAGACCAGATATCTCTTGTGCATTTTTTGTAACAGGATATATTGCTCCTGGGAAATTAGTGGCAACGAGGTTTTCAAAGACTTGTCGCCCCCAGGAGAATCCAAATGCCGATGAGGAAACACCCACCACTGCTACGCTCTTTGGCTCTAAGAAATATCCCAAGTCCTTCATTACAAATCCTCTTTCTGTATAGCAATTATGGGATGCATTTGGATGGTTTTATTGGTGATCGAGCTACTCAGACATTTGGGTGTAGTGAATCATCGTGGTGGGCTATCCCAATATCCTTATAATGCAACTCTCCGCAATGAACAAGTGCTGTCAAATCAATATCCCTTTAAGTACATAATGTCATTGATGTGAGCCCAGAAAAATCGCCGCCGAATTCTCTGCATCCCACCGTGCGACAGTAAAATACTAAATACCAAGCTCGAATCTCCAAACAAATCACAATAACCAAAACTTTAAAGAGGAAGATATCCGATCGGATTTTGGACATTGGAGTTTAGGTATTGTCTGGGATTCGGTGCTTGGAATTTGGGATTTGAACTTCCAATCACCTACAACAATGGCAAATCCGAACTTAATGACATTCCCTTTCAAGGAGTAGCATAGGCGATCGTGTTTTCCTTTACGGATGGAGAAATGTGATTGTAGGAACTCCTCTGGAACGCTGCTCTGGTTACCAGATAACACCATTTTGGATGGAGGCTGTTGGTCCTTGTTGAAGATTAGACAGATGTTGCACCACCTGGTCTATGGGGATCTCTTGTTGCTGACCTTGAGTGAGATCTCGAATAGTGATGTTGCCTCTCTCTAGTTCTTCTCCACCTACAATCACGGCATGAGAGGCTCCTCGAGCATTTGCTTGTTTGAGTTGTGCTTTGAGGCTCCTTCCTCCGGGTGGAGTATTTGCACCGATTCCGGCATGGCGTAGAGAGGAAGCGATCCTCACAGCTTCCACCTTACCTTGATAATCAAGGTATGTTATGAAGACAGATGGTTGGTCAATGTTTGGTACGGCAACATCTTGGCGTTGAAGGTTGAGAATGAGCCGCTCCAATCCAGTGGCAAATCCGATGGCTGGACTAGGCTTACCACCCAGTTCCTCAATTAATAGGTCATACCGACCTCCTCCACCAAGCGCACTCTGGGCTCCTTCTTCCTTGGGATGGAGCTCGAAGACTGTCCTGGTGTAGTAATCCAAACCTCGGACCAGAAACGGATTATTGGTGAATGGTATTTCTATGGTCGCAAGGAGCCTTTGTACATCATTAAAGTGTGTGTTGCATGTTGCACAAAGGTGATCAGTGATACTTGGTGCCTCCTGGGCTAGCTCCTTGCAGATTGGCTTCTTGCAGTCGAGCAATCGCAATGGATTACGCACTAAACGTGCTTTACAGTCCTGACATAGGGATTCGCTGTGGTTCGTGTAATACTGCTTGAGCCTCTGCAAATACAGTGGCCTGCATTCCGGACAACCTATGCTGTTGAGCTGTAGTGTTAGACCTCGTAATCCTAATGACTCACAGAGACGCCAGGCCAACTCGATGATCTCTGCATCGAGCGATGGATCTTCATCTCCAATAGCCTCACATCCGAACTGATGATGCTGGCGAAAACGTCCTGCCTGGGGGCGCTCGTATCTAAATATGGGAGATAAATAGTATAACCTCACCGGTTGAGGGAGGTTTTGCATTCCATGTTCGATGTAGGCTCGGCAGACAGGGGCAGTACCCTCGGGGCGTAGCGTCATGAGATCACCACCATGGTCCTTGAAGGTGTACATCTCCTTTTCTACGATATCGGTGCCTTCTCCTATGCTGCGTTGAAACAGTCCAGCCTCTTCAAATGTTGGTGTATCCAATCGCTGATACCCATAAAGTTGACATAACCCTTGTGCTTTATGGGTGACATAGGCCCAGTAGGATTGCTCCGAAGGTAGCTTGTCTTGAGTTCCTCGTGGTGCTTTATACACGGATGCCTTCTGGCGATACCACCTAATTCTTATGACCTGGACTGTTAGTCGCTGCCGTCGAAGGTTATTGACCCTCCTACAGCCTTTGAATCGAACTGTGAACCGATATGCCCTTCGCTCTCAAGGATAGCATACTCTTCATCAGAGAATCCAAGGAGCTGTTTGTATACATATTCATTATGTTCTCCCAGGCGAACTGGGGGTGTCCTTAGGCTGTTGGAGGTACCAGACATTCTGAATGCCAGACCGGGGTAGAGGTGAGTTCCTGCCTCGGCATGGGTGAGCTCTTCAAAGAATCCCCTGGCTCTGAGGTGGGGATCATGGTATGCATCCTTCTCGTCCATAACTGGTCCGGCAGGGACACCTTGGTCCTGCAGCAGGTGCATTACTTCATATGCATCTCGTTCCCGAGTCCACTTCCCAATGTGCTCGTCGATTTCATCGTGATGTCTGAACCGGCTCAGCGAATTGGAGAACTTTGCATCTTTGGTCCATTCTGGATTACCTAGGGCTTTGCAGAATCCTTCCCACTCATTGTCATTGCTGATGGTTATTACTACCCATGTATCCACTACTTCTTGTTGCTCAAGTATGCCAAATCCTGCCATGGGTGGTAGCCATTTGCCCTTAACATCGCGGCATTGATAGCAACCTTGTATGGCGCCATGGTAGTCTCGGTTGCCCATTTTCTCGGCGATTCTTCCATTCATTGTGTAATCCATGATAGCTTGGGCCAAATGTGGCATGGAGGTTTCGCCCTGAGCCATATCGATAAATGTCCCTTGTTCTGTCTTTCTGCGCTGACGAAGCGCCGAAAGTATGGCGAAAACGGCGGTTAATCCCGCAGCTTCGTCGGTGTGGTATATGGTGGTTGTGCTGCTAAGATCGTCACCTGTGTAGCCCCTGAGATATGTATGCCCGCCAAAACCTTCTTGATGTGCTCCTAGCGCGCGATAATACTTGTAGGGTCCTGTACTGCCGAATCCCGGCATAGAGATCATCACAAGTTTGTTATTTACTTCTTTGAGTGAATCCCATGTTATGCCCAGTTCTTCCTTGACACGAGGTGAATTGCTCTCTACAAATACGTCGCATACTTTAATTAGCTCTTTAAATATCTCAACTCCCTTGGATTCTCTCAAGTTCACCGTCATACTCAATTTGTTTCTGGCATGGGCATTGAACAAAGTGAATAGATTGTGGGATATCTCTGGCTTGTAGGCAGGTTTATTATAGGCTACATAGCCTGCAGACTCTTTGGCCAGGAGTTCTGGGGTATTAACCATCATTCCACGAGTATACACTGGGAAATGATAGCGGTTTTCCACCCTAATGACCTCTGCACCCCAGTCTGCTAATAGCATACATGCATAGGGGCCAGCCCAAATTGGACAGAGCTCCGCGACCCGTATCCCTTCCAGAGGCAACTTAGGCATTTCTAAAAACCTTTCTTGCAGAAACAGATACTAAGACCATTCCACTCTCTTGGACCAACCGAGTGAAATGGGTTTGGCTATATGACCTCGGATTCCCTTAGTTTCACCAGGTCTTCTTGGCTATATCCCAGCTTCTCACAATAGATTTCTTCATTGTGCTGGCCTAGCATCGGTGCTGATCGTTTTACCATCCATGGCATATCCTCACACTTAAACGGAGCTCCTGGGTAAGCAAGTTCCCCTGCTACGGGGTGCGTGATGTTTACCCAATAACCTCGATCTTGGTAATGAGGATCGTTCAATAGGTCCTCCACAGTGTTGAGTGGGCCACAGAGAGCTCCACTTTGTTGGCCCAAGGTCACACATTCTTTCTTGGGGTGTTCGAAGCACCAAGGGATGAATATAGCATCGAATTCCCCTACGCTGTTAGACATCATTTGGGCCAAGGGGCTATTAAACCGAGGATCGGTGATCAGTTCCGGCATATTCATCATCTTGCCTACAGCTGGCCATTGTGATCCAACTGCTGCAATCTCCCAGTATCCGTCCTGACATGGGTATATGCCAAATGGAAATCCCCTGCGAATCTTAGGATCTGATCGAGGAGTGATTTCGTTGTTGTATTGGAATGCGATGAGCTGGCTCATCCTTCTATCGATGGAACCCATTTGAGATTCGAAGAGGGAGATGTCCACATGTTGTCCGATGTCCTGAATCTGTGCACCATATAGGGCTATCATAGTCGCCGAAGCGGCCATAGTACCTGCTGAAAACAACACTGGGGTTCCAGTGCCCTTCTTGAGTGGTTCACGCTCGGGGAGACCCACAGAATTCATGGCACCACCCATGGCAAAGGTGACAATCTCTGAGGTTTTGAAATCTCGATAGGGCCCAGTCTGGCCGAAATTGGATATTGAGGTCATTACTAGCTTGGGATTGATCTCTGCCAAGGTTTCATAGTCCAGTCCCAAGCTTTCCATAACCCTGGGACCAAAGCTTTCCACCAGGATATCCACATCTTTTACAAGCTCTTTTAGCATACCCTGACCAGTTGAGGTCTTGAGATTAAGGGTTATGCCTCTCTTGTTGGTGTTGAGGTGGAGGAATAGACCGCTTTTGTCTGGATGGGGATCATCCTTAAGGAAGGGGCCCATTTTCCGAGCCGGATCACCTCCATTAGGCCTTTCAATCTTAATGACATCTGCCCCATAATCCGCAAATAGCTTTGTGCAATAGGGGCCAGAAACATACCAAGTCAGGTCCAAGATCTTCACATCTGATAGCGCCTGCTCTGGCATATCTCCCCCTAGTATTAACCAGTTGAACTTGGTGTTAATTGTCCAAAAGTAGGATATGAAGTAGATAACTAGAATACCATGTCCAATTAGTTATGTTCAAGTTGACGCATAGCTGGATTTCCTTTTGTTTGACTTAACCAGTTGCCAAAACTTAATATTATCGGAAGATTCTATCATATGTGGTGTGGAGAGAATGTCGTCGCAGGTTTTTTATCGAAAGTGGCGTCCTCAAACATTAGCTAGCTTAGTAGGGCAAGAGCATGTTACCCAGACCTTGCTGAATGCATTGCAATCCGAAAAGGTCGCGCATGCCTATCTCTTTTGTGGCTCTCGTGGTACTGGTAAGACAAGTACAGGCCGGATTTTGGCTAAGGCCTTGAATTGCTTGGAAAATGAAGGCAAGGGGGAACCCTGTAATACCTGTGAGATGTGTCTAGCTATTGGAGAGGGAAGGGCGCTGGATATTTTGGAAATAGATGCTGCTAGCAATCGGGGCATCGATGAGATGAGGGAGTTGAGAGAGCGAGTCAAATTCTCTCCGACTAGTGCCAGACGCAAGGTTTATATTGTAGACGAAGTGCATATGCTCACAGATGCAGCCTCCAATGCCTTGTTGAAGACATTGGAAGAACCTCCTCCATATGTGGTGTTTGTCTTGGCCACTACGGAGCCTCATAAGATGTTGCCCACCATCCTATCGCGATGTCAGAGGTTTGATTTCCGTCGGCTTTCCCAAGGTGCTGGCTGCGTTTGTCGTACGGATCTCGGAAGGTTCGCTACGGCGGTCGCCGTCCGAGATAGAGCACGGCACGGTGATCGGCGAAATCGAG
>JAXHVC010000241.1:0-5812 GCA_034189315.1 Chloroflexota bacterium
CCCCAGAAGGTATTCCGACCGAAAATAATCTAAGACTTCAGTCCGATACGTCTGCTTGAGATCAATCTCATAAAGTGGTATTCCAAGCTTATCTGCAACCTCATGAGCGTCATTAACATCGAGTTCTTCACCTGGTCCATAGCAGGCATGCCGAGAAGCCCCCTGCCTACATGAATCACCTGACCATATCCTCATGATCACGCCAACGACCTCATGTCCCATTCTTTTCATGATTGCAGCTGCAACAGAGGAATCTACACCACCACTTAAACCTGCCAATACTTTAGCCAACGCACACATCCCGCTACACCAGAATTTTTCCAAGAACTATCTTTATGGTTCTCTCACAGCAATTCACGTTCCACTTGAACTAGCCAAATAAGGCCATAATACCCCTCAGTAGTAGGGGCTCGCCTCTCCCTGGACACTGGGAAGCGACTCGCCTCCAAATCAACACGCTAGCGATTATACATAGGAAGGATTTGATAGAGCAGGTCCTATTCATCAAATCCTAGCCACTTACTGCCTCCCTCAGGCAGTATTGCAAAGTCTTCCCCTATCAACTTGGCTCCAACAGTATGACAGAGGCCTTCGATTGGTACCCGAATTTGCCTAAGTGAATCCCTATCTCTAATTGTAACCTGCTTATCATCGAGAGACTGAAAGTCAATGGTTATGCAAAGTGGGGTACCAATTTCGTCTTGTCGACGATAGCGTCTACCTACACTCTGTGAATCATCATAATGAACAGCAATACAACTACGAAGACTAGAATGAACCTCTCTTGCTAATGGCAAAAGCTTCTGATTTCTGCTCAGTGGTAACACCGCTGCCTTATATGGTGCAAGTTCAGGATGAAGGTGCAGAACCACTCGTACATCCCCTTCAACGGTTTCCTCATCATACGCATCCACAAGAAAAGCAAGCACTGAACGATCTACGCCCGCCGAAGGTTCAATCACTGCCGGGATGAACCGATCTCGATCTGCCTCATCGAAATAGCTAAGGTCTTTCCCCGTATACTCCATGTGCTGTTTCAGATCGAAGGACCCTCGGTTGGCGATCCCCTCCAATTCTGCCCACCCCATAGGGAACAGATATTCGACATCATAGCAATCCTTAGCATAATGAGCCAACTCATCTTCGCCATGCTTCCTCAAACGAATGTTCTCCGCTTTTATACCGAAAGTGGAATACCAATTTAATCTTTCTTGAACCCAGTAGTCCAACCACTCTTCATCCATACCTGGTTTGACAAAGTATTCCATCTCCATTTGTTCAAACTCTCTGCTTCTGAAGATGAAGTTCCCTGTAGTGATTTCATTTCTAAAACTCTTACCAATCTGCGCTATTCCAAAAGGAAGCTTCTTACGAGATGTGTTCAGGACGTTCTGGAAATTGACAAAGATACCCTGCGCTGTTTCTGGGCGCAGATACACCACATTGGCCTGTTCCTCCACTGGTCCTATAAAAGTCTTAAACATTAAGTTAAACATTCTGGGTTCAGTAAATTCCCCTCCACAATCAGGACAATTAGAGCTCGATAGTTCATCAACACGCCACCGTTGATGGCATGCTTTGCATTCAACTAGAGGATCTGCGAATCCACCCACATGTCCACTGGCATGCCAAATCTCCGGGTGCATCAATATGCTAGAATCCAACCCCACAACATCATCTCTGTTCTGAACAACAGATCGCCACCACGCTTGCTTTACATTCCGTTTAAGCTCCACTCCTAATGGACCATAGTCCCAACAGCTCCCCAATCCTCCATATAATTCGCTACTTTGAAATACAAAGCCACGACGTTTGCATAAAGATACAATCTTTTCCATTTCTACTTTGCTAGATATTTGCTCCACTTATCACTCCTTACCACAAATATGGCATCGTACACGTTAGCAAAGTCCCTTTTTCCTGTCAAAATGAACTACGCACACTCTTCACCACGTATTTTGAAAAAGCTTTCTCTTCTCCCTAGATATCGTGTTCAAGTCTTGTTTGTTAGAGCCTGAATCTACGATCATATCATTAAATATTGCTAGAACTGGACAATGATCACCATCATTTGGAAGGTATTGAAAACGATGTGACAACAGTGTAGAATTTAGTCCTCTATTAGTAGTTACGTATATTATATTATGGATTTTTATATTTTATAGTATTTTAAGCTATTTGCAGGAATGATCATCGTTCAAACCCCTTTGAGAGTTAGTTTTCTAGGCGGTGGTACAGACTTCGAAGGTTTTTTCTCTAATGAAGCTGGTGCCGTTCTTAGCGCCGCTATAGATAAATATGTTTTCGTTATTGTCAAAGAGCGATTTGACGGTTTGATTTATGTTAATTATTCAAAAAAAGAGACAGTCTCCAGAGTTGACGACATCGAGCATGATCTTGTTCGAGAAGCTTTAAAGATGACCGGTGTGGATGAAGGGATCGAGATTACCACGCTGGCAGATATCCCCTCAGAAGGGACTGGACTGGGATCATCAAGCAGTATAACCATTGGACTACTCCAAGCCCTCTATGCATATCAAGGAGAATCAAGAACTGCACGAGAACTGGCAGAAGACGCGTGTAGAATCGAAATCGACATTCTTGGTCGACCTATGGGAAAACAAGACCAATACATCGCCGCATATGGAAACCTTCGTTTTATCACCTTTAACCACAATGATATTAAGGTAGAAAAGATACCACTTAATATCGAGTACAGGAGGAAGTTGAGCGAGGGGATAATGCTTTTTTATACAGGGCAAACTAGACAATCTAGCATTGTACTTGAAGAGCAGAAGGCCAACATAGGTGAGCGGATGGATGAGCTGAGAGAGATGAGGAGATTGGCCTTTGAAGGCAGGGGGGCGCTTCTCGAGGGAAAGTTCGAAGAATTTGGGCAGATCCTACACAACAGTTGGGAAATAAAGAAGCAACTAGCTAGCAAGGTCTCAAATCCAGGTATTGAAGATATGTATGAGACTGCAAGGAAAGCTGGTGCCCTTGGCGGCAAGATAAGCGGAGCGGGTGGTGGGGGATTTCTATTGCTCTATTGTCCCAATGGTAGGAAAGATGATGTAAGAGAAGCGCTTAATTACTTTCGGCCTCTACCTGTTGGTATCGAACCAGATGGAAGTAAAGTTATATTCAATTATCGTAGATAGGATTCATCATGAATATACTGGTTACAGGAGGAGCAGGTTTTATAGGCTCTCACACTGTTGATCGACTCCTTGAGAAGGGATATGAAGTACGAGTTCTTGATAGCCTAGAACCACCGGTTCACCCACAAAAGATTAAGCCAGACTATCTATCTTCCGAGGCCGATTTTATTATGGCCGATATAAGGGACAGAGATAGTTTGGTAAAAGCTTTGCGAGGTATCGATATCGTCTTCCACTTAGCTGCCTACCAAGATTATCTACCGGACTTCAGTAAATTCGCATCTATCAATGATGGAGGAACAGCACTTCTCTACGAAGTTATCGTTCAAGAGCGCCTACCAGTTCGTAAAGTACTACTGGCTAGTTCTCAATCAGTATATGGAGAGGGCAAGTACTTTTGTAATCAGCACCTTGTGCAGTATCCTTCACCTCGCTCACTTAGGAGGCTTCTTGATAGCAAATGGGACATTGAATGCCCTATTTGCGGAGACAGAATGGAACCCCAACTTTCCGACGAATCTCACACAAATCCACACAATCAATACGCAATATCTAAGCTTTGTCAGGAACTATATGCCTTGAATCTTGGAAAGCAATATGACATCCCCACAATAGCTTTAAGATATAGTATCACTCAGGGTCCTAGGCAGAGTTTTCATAACGCCTACTCAGGAATCCTTCGAACATTTACACTCCGACTACTTAACAATCTACCGCCAGTAATCTACGAAGACGGACAACAGCTCCGAGACTACGTAAATGTTAAAGATGTCGTACAAGCCAACCTCTTGGCAATGGATACGGATCAGGCCGACTACGAATCTATCAACGTTGGAGGAACCGAAGTCATGACTGTACTGGGCTACGCTCAACTGCTAATCGACCTAATAGGGAGTAGTTCCAATCTCGATATCAGTGGCCAGTTTCGCTTTGGCGATACTCGCCATATCATCTCTGACACCAACAAGCTCCGAAACCTCGGATGGGAACCCCTGACAAACTTGAGGCAAACCGCAGAGCAATACATAGAGTGGGCACAGTGTCAACAGGGAATAACGGACTACTACAACTCGGCAGCTCAGAGAATGAAGGACGTCGGAGTAATTCGATTCGTAGATACCCGCCAAACTGACCTATCTATGGGAACACTTCAATGAATAACAGCAGGATTTCTATAATCGGTGATTACTTGCATCAAGTTGGCACTACGCTAAGCACCTTGCCTATGGACACATTGGAACACATTGTGGAATTGCTAGACTATACTCGCCAGAACGGAAGAAGTGTCTTCGTCTTTGGTAACGGAGGAAGTGCAGCCACTGCATCGCACTTCGCCTGTGACCTTTCGAAAGGAGCGATAGTACATGGTGAACCACGGCTCCGCGTAGCCGCGCTTACTGATAACGCACCACTATTTTCTGCTTGGTCAAACGATACATGCTATGACGAGGCGTTCTCACAGCAGTTAGAGAATTGGTTGAAACCAGGTGATGTCGCATTTGGAATCAGTGCCAGTGGCAACTCGGCCAATGTGATCAATGGTATACGTACGGCACGCAGGATTAGAGCTCATACTATCTGTCTCACAGGGTTCGATGGAGGCAGCATACGGAACGAGGTTGATCTTTGTATGATCGTGCCTAGCCATTCTATGGAGCAGGTGGAAGATATCCACCTGCTTCTATGTCACATAATCACGACCTGCCTTAGAACATGTAATTACAAACCACTTCCCATTGTGCGCTATCCGATAGAAGACATGTCGCATACCACAGAACGCTCCACAATAGTTAATCAGGTAGCATACCTATAACGTGAGAGAAATGGGGGACATCACATGAACATCCTGGTTACAGGAGGAGCTGGCTACGTTGGAAGCGTCGTGGTCGAGGAACTATTAGAAAAAGGGCAGGACGTTACTGTCTTAGACAACCTGCAGCAGGGCCATTCTGAAGCACTCTTCTCTCAAGCAGAATTCATCCATGGAGATATTCGCGATAAAGCTACAGTCAGCAATCTATTCGATAAGAAAAGATACGATGCTGTAATGCACATGGCAGCTGAAACCGTTGTCGAGTACTCTATGACTGATCCCAGAAGATACTTCGAGTCCAATGTCACTGCAAGTCTAAACCTGATCAACAGCATGCTTGAACACCAGGTGAACAGGATTGTCTTCTCTTCGAGCGCTTCCGTTTACGGATACCCTCACTCCTCACCTTGTCATGAACAACAACCGAAGGTCCCTATCAACTCATATGGGGAATCCAAGCTGATGTTTGAACACATTCTTGATTGGTATGGCACAGCCTATGGGATTAAACACATATCTTTACGATACTTCAACGCAGCTGGTGCCACCATGCGATTAGGTGAAGACCATAATCCGGAGACACACTTAATACCCAATGTGCTTAAGGTAGCACTAGGGCAACATGAGTGTGTCAACATATATGGATGTGATTATCAAACACACGATGGTAGCTGTATACGCGACTATGTCCACGTTAAAGATATAGCTATGGCACATGTATTGGCATTGAACCATCTTGACAATTCTATTCATAGCGGAGCTTACAACCTAGGCAATAGTCGAGGTTATTCGGTCACAGAAGTGATCGACGTAGCTAGGAAGATAACCGGTAAACATA
>JAXHVC010000242.1:0-6328 GCA_034189315.1 Chloroflexota bacterium
GTCAAACATGCCCCTGCCGCCTCCCTCAAAGTCAACCACGGCATATATTGCTGGTGGATCGATGGTGAAGGCTAAAACATCTTGGGTAAAGGTAAATACTTTGGCTTTCTTGTCGGCGAATTTGTAATCCTCAATTTGATCATAGGTGCCGCATTTGTAGCATACCCTCTGAGGAGGATACTGTGGTGTACCACAATTGGTACACTTGCTTCCGTAGAGTGCCAATGTTTCTTTACGATGTCGCCAAAGTGCAGATGTGGAAACAACACGGAGTTCTGCTTCGGCACGTCCTCCTGGCTCCAGAGGTACCATCTCTCTCCAACGCAAGTATTTTGTATAGCTGGTTGGCGCCTTGATAGCTAGGTGCCCTTTGACACCCTTTCTATTGCGGACCTTCTCTATTTCGTCGGTCACCTTAAATAACATAGCATCACTACCGTTACCATAGCTTGCCACAAGTATGGTGTCACCAGGTTTGGAATCCTCGAGTGCTGCTACGAGCATCAGCATGGCGTGAGCCGCTCCCGTATTTCCCACGGTGTCTAGTAAGTGAGCCTGAACCTGTGCTGGTTGGGCTTTCATGGCCTTGCCTATCCTAACATGCTCTCCAGCATAAGGACCAAAGAAAGCCACTTTGGTGACATCTCCTATGGAAAGGTTGCATTTTGCGAGGAGTCCTGCAACAGCTTCTGGGATGACCTTGCCATAGCCTTCATCTCGCATCCATCGATCTTCCCATTGGCGTACTACATTGTCCCTGTCTGATCGCCACATATCCATAAAGTCTTCGGAGATAGTATAAGTGCCTTCTAGACTTGCGATGACCCCTTCGTCTCCCAACATTAAGGCCGCGGCTGCATCACCAAAGCCCATCTCAGACGCACTTGCTGTTGCCCCTAATCTACACTCACCGGCTGCCACTAGCATGTTCTTGGCGGTTCCACCTTTAATAGCGTCGAATGCAGAGTTGAGGGCGATGGTACTGGCTCTAATGGAATCAGTGAAGTCGGCAACTCTGATATCTCGTCTGCAATCGAGTACTGCCGAGACTATACCTGCGGCCTGCCTTTCTTTGTACGGTGATGAGGTGGTGGCCATGTATACACCATCAATCTTGTTGTTATCAATCCCAGTGAGACAGTCCTGCCCAGCTGCCACTGCCATGGTTACGCTATCCTCATCCCAGTTTGCCACAGCTTTCTCTCCAGGTTGAGGAATCACTTGTCCCATCCACGCACCCATAATCTCGAACCGGTTCAGCCTATAGTAGGGAATATAGGCGCCATAAGATGTAATTCCTACCATCTTGATCTCCTTTCCTCCAGAGTTCATTCAATTAAGATACTAGGTGACTCTTTATCCACCTTTCTGTTACTCTTGCCACGGTACGGGGAGAAGCGATAAGGTATTGAGAAATCACCATCGTCTTAGTCCTATCACATCAAGTGAAGATGGGATATATGGTCTCTTCCTAGTGGAAGAGGTCGAGAGGAAGGATAATTAGATTCCTTCTGCCCTCATGTAAACAGTTGTGAGTACAACCGACTGATCATTTCGATTTGGGAACAACAGGTTTTCTAGTACAATTCTTGATAGATGGTTACTTGCAGAAACAAAAAAGGTAGTCTGCTGCATAAAACTCGCTAGCAGTCCACCTTCCACCAAGAAATACTTTTGCAGGCCTTATATTTCAATCGCCCGCTCCTCTAACCTATTGAGCCCTGTCTTTAATTCAGATACCCCTAAACAATTCCCCTTGTTCACCATGGCTTGATACTGTTACCCATCACTAGCGTTACCATACTGAATCTGCCATTACGCGGGTAGGAACTGCGAACTTCACTCAATGTGAACTACCTTAATGTGGATTCTGGCCTGGCCCACCCCCTTCCTGTTGCTCAGATCAACCGCTCTTAGCCGAGTGTTTATCCGTGGGGCTAACCTGAAACCTAGGACTTGCTACCGGAGTATATGCTGATTGTATTTAAATATGATAATCAGCCATAACATAGAATATAACTACAAATGAGTGATGCTTCCCCCAGTTCTCAATTGTAGCTATTATAACTAGCGCCTTCGTGAACCGTCAAATTTTAAGATATGTGGACATTTCTGAGAGATGGTCAAGTACGAGGTATATCTCGTAACGATAGATGGAGCTCTCTCAATTGTGCTTCGTCAATTGTGGATGGAGCTTCCAGCAATAGGTCCACGGCACTCTGATTCTTAGGAAATGGGATTACCTCTCTGATGTTGTTCTCCTGTGCCAAGAGCATCACTACCCTATCTATACCAGGGGCAATACCCCCATGAGGAGGAGCTCCATAGGTGAATGCATCCAAAAGTGGACCAAACTTGTGTTGGATTTCCTGCTGAGTATAACCAAGGAGCTCGAATATCTTTTGCTGGAGTTCGCACTGATGAATCCTAATACTTCCGCTGGACAATTCATACCCATTGCACACAATATCATAGTGACGGGAATGCACGCTGCCTGGGTCGGTGTCTAATAGGGGGATATCTTCTTGCTTAGGCGCTGTGAATGGATGATGCATGGGTTCCCACCGGTTCTCTTCATCATTTCTCTCCAGAAGGGGATAGTCGACAATAAATGTAAAAGCTAGCAGATTTGGATCTATAATACCCAGCCTGTTACCCATTTCTTGGCGTAGTTGGCCTAGTACCTTGTTTACTATGTTTGCCTCATCTGCGACCAGGAGAATGAGATCACCAGGTTTACCTCCAAGTTTTGATGATATGTCTTTCACTTGCTGTGGGGTCAAATGCTTTGCCACTGCGGATTTTGATGCAACAGAGATGCTTCCCTTGGGGCCCTTCTCCAAAGGCATAGTTACCAAACCCTTAGCACCATAGGATTTCGCCATTTCTGTTAACTCATTCAGTTGATTGCGTGAGTATTCTGCACATCCCGGTATGCATATACCGCTAATCTTACCCCCATGTTCCAGTATATTGCGAAACACAGTGAACTCGGATTCGGCAAGAATTGCGCTGACATCGCCCAATTCCAGTCCGAATCTTATGTCCGGTTTATCAGTGCCATAGCGTTCCATGGTTTCGGTGAAGGAGAGTCTTGGGAATGGCTTTATTATACGCATTGATGGTTTAACTGTTTCCACAAGAGATGTGAACATGTCTTCCATAAGGTCGAGGATGTCTTCTTCATCAATGAAGCTCATCTCAATATCTAGCTGAGTGAATTCAGGCTGTCGGTCGGCACGAAGGTCTTCGTCACGGAAACATTTTGCCACTTGGAAGTACTTCTCGAAGCCTGCTACCATGAGTAATTGTTTGATCTGTTGAGGGGATTGTGGAAGTGCATAGAATTCACCTGGATGAATTCTGCTTGGTACAAGGTAATCTCTAGCGCCCTCAGGCGTACTATTGATTAGGATGGGTGTTTCTATCTCTAGAAAGCCTCGGTCGACAAGGAAATCACGCATGAACTTCACCACCTGATGACGAAGAATTATATTGTTTTTCATGCGTTTGCGACGTAGATCGAGGTATCTATACTTGAGACGTATGTTTTCATCTACCTCCGTCGCTTCGTTAATATAGAAAGGGGGTGTTTTGGATGAGTTCAATACCTCTATCTCAGAGGCCAATACTTCAATGTCTCCGGTTGGTAGATTTGGATTCTCTGTTCCTGAAGGTCGCATAGCGACTGTTCCTGTGGTGCATAGTACGTACTCATTACGCAGACCATTTGCTATCTTGTGGGCTGTTGGTGATTGTTGTGGATTGTACACAACCTGGACAATACCTTCTCTATCTCTAAGGTCAATGAATATCAATCCACCATGGTCTCTTCTCCGATGTGCCCATCCTGCTAGTGTAACTGTTTGATCGATATGACTCTGGTTAAGCTCGTTACAGTTGTGGGTTTTAAGCATATGCCTCACCTTGCCTTATATTGTGAAAGCTTACGGTTTAATTCGCAGAAACTGCATTATAAGTGGAAGTTGGGGTGTGTTTCAACGCAAGCTAGCCATGATACGCATGGCAGCTATGGATCAATGCCGTATGGATTGTGGAAGAATCATCGTAGGAATGTATGGATGACATGCCCATACGAGATGAGCCGTAGCATAAACCTGTGTTGATTGACTATTAGGTATTAGGTGTAGGTTATGTTTTGAAGGCCAAAAAAGTTAAATCGCCTCTAGAATTAGCTCTGCGATGTCTTTGACATCTACACATTCTTGGCTGCTTGTCATGTTGCTACCTTCGAGATTGACCTTGCAGAATGGACATGCTACAGCAAGTGTATTAGCCCCTGTTTTAGATGCTTGGTCGAGCCGTTTGTCAGAGAGTCTCTTCTCTTTTTCGATCTCTCTCCATATACCGCCGCCGCCACCACCACAACACAGGGAATTACCCTGGGTAAATGGCATTTCTACTAGTTCTAGGCCTGGTATAGATCGTAATAGTTCTCGTGGTTCATTATATATGCTGTTGTAGCGACCCAGATGACATGGATCGTGATATGTGACTTTTGAGTCTATGTTTCTAGAGAGTCGAATTCTTCCTTCCTTAATAAGCTTAGCGAAGTATTCAGTATAGTGAAGTACCTCAAATTCCCCTCCTAATAGGGGATATTCTTCTTTGAAAGTACTATAGCAATGGGGTGATATTGTTAGAATGCGTTTGATCCCATGCTTCTGGAATGTCTCTATATTCCTAGCTGCAAGTTTGTTGAATAATTCCTCATTACCCGACTTATTGACACTTTCACCACAGCAACACTCTTCGCTCCCCAAGATACCAAAAGGGATTCCTGCCTTTTTCAAGACGTCTACCACAGCACTGGCTGTCTTTCTTACTAGTGGATCGTATCCTGCAAAGCATCCTAAGAATAGTAGTAGTTCCATATCCGCAGTGAATATTGGGACGCCCTTATCGATTGCCCATGACCCTCGTTTTTCTGCTGGCTCTCCAAAGGGATTGCCAACGGTTGTGATGTTCAACATGGCTTGGTGTAGGGATTTTGGCATGTAGCCTGCACCTGTTGTTATGACTATTTTTCGTAGGGACTTCATTAGAGCCAATATCTTTACGTCACGGGGACATTGTTGAACGCAGGCATTACAGGTGGCACATGCCCATGTTGCCCCATCTTCGAAATCGGTTAAACCCAATTGTGCTCTGCGGATCAATCTTCTAGGGAAACCACTTTCCATACCTGAAAGAGGACATGCTCCCACACAACTACCGCAGTTGAAACAATCTGCGACATCGTGAATCCCATAGTCCTTTAGCTGCTGCATGAACTCTGTATCCAGAGTGACTGTTGTCATGATTTACCCCTCGATTGTGCGATATGTCATATAGTCACCATCTTGCTCCGCTTGGGCTGCCTTGCCGTACTTCACAAGGGCAGTAAGGTGCCACAGCACTGTCTGGCTTGGTAATCCTGTGAGAGTTGCTATCTCAGGCACGGTCTTTGTGCCATCACTTAAAGCCTTTTTTATCTGCTGTTGGATATCGTTCTTTTCTTGAACCATTTTGATGATCTCTGCTTTCCTGGTTGCTGTCATGTTTAAATTACACCTCCGATAACAGGTTCCTCTTCCGATTCGACTATGGCGTCGACCATTGCCTCGAATTGACGCAGAGTCCATCCTTTGATCTCAATGGCGTTGTTTGAACAGACAGCTGCACAAGAACCACACCCTTTGCATAATGCGGGATTTATGGTTGCTTTTTGAATAGAAGCTCCGTTCACTTGTACTTCTTCCATCTTGATAGCGCCTGAGTAGGCACATGCTTCTGCGCATTTACCTGATCCGCTGCACCTATCCTGATCGACAACTGCCACGTACGGATCAAGCTCCACATATCCACGGGAAAGCATAGCCACGCCTTTTGCTGCTGCTGCCGATGCTGCTTCGCAGCTTTCTGATATGTCCTTCGGACCCTGTGCTGTGCCTGCGAGCAATACTCCATTAATCGCGGTCTCCACGGGCCTCAACTTCGGGTGTATCTCTAGAAGATATCGATCGAGGCCAACGGGCAATTTTAGCATGTCGATGATTTCATCTATCTTATGAGGAATCATTCCCACCGATAGCACTACAAGATCAACTGGCACTAATATTTCGAGATTCTCTGTCAAAGTGTCTTTGACACGAATTGTAAGGGAATGCAGTTCGTCATCAGATTTCTCAACAACAGGTGGGTCTTCTGGGTTGTACCTGAAGAACAAAACATGATTGTGGCTTGCATTTTCGTAGTAATCCTCGTGTCCCCGCCCGTAGGTTCGTATATCGCGATAGAAATCAAAAATGTTGGCATCTGGCAGTAT
>JAXHVC010000243.1:0-10383 GCA_034189315.1 Chloroflexota bacterium
GCCTAGAAAGAAGTCAGGGAAGCCGCTAAGTGACATGAGCCCAGAGAGCAGGGCTTTGTCGGTTCGGCTACCACGTCTCCATCCGGACTCGATACCTAGTAGGATTCCTAATGCAGTGGACAGGATCAGAGATGTTCCTACTAAAAGCAGAGTCCAAGGAAGACTATCCCATATTACTTCCGAGACAGGGGCATTGAAGTAGTAGGAATGCCCCAAGTCTCCCTTGAACAAAGCTGACAAATAGGCCCAGAATTGTTCCCAGAAAGACTGGTCGAGGGCGAAACGTTCAACCAGCTCGGCCTTCAACTCAGGTGTCATTTGCACCAATGCTTCGTCTCCATAGATGGCCATAAGAGGGTCTCCTGGCATCATTCGAGGTAGCACGAAGTTGAGGGCTAGGATTATCAGAAGCGCTATAGCATAAGTAATTAGATTCCCTTTGCTAAACATACTTGTATGTTGTTGCTCTGGTACTACAGAGTCTCTTCGCTAGCTGTAGATGGTGGGGATTCCTTGTCTAACTCTTGCCTTATTTCCATCATCCAATCGGGCATCTTAACTTTGTCATCTACATGATACTCTGGAGTATCAGGCTTGATATCTATCAGCGGGCTATCATCAAGGGCATCCAATCCCTCCACTCTGAGGACATTACCTTTCCTTTCCAGCAACCGGACTGTTGTTGCCAAAACAGGGTTGGGTCGTGCTGGGCTGCGAGTAGCTAAGACGCCTACCAGGGGGAAATCTGCCCTGCCCATAGGATGGACCTTTGAGATTGAGCGGCTCTCTGCTGGGACTTGATGTGCCCAGTAGAGTACTAGCAGTTGAGAGAAGTCTTCGATGCCATCAAGAAGGCCGACCAGATCATTATCAATCACGATTTCAGATATCGCCTTTCGCTGCTCCTTCATCCTTTCTACCCTGGCCTGCCACGCTGAAAGGTTGATGGATTGGCCGAATCCGCCTGGCTCCTTTATTGTGCTTTTGATAACACCAATGGGCCTTAGGGTAATTTCAGACAATGTCTCCTTATTCATCTTTTCACTTATCTCCCCACAAAAGCCATTTTATTCAGAGGTATGGGTATGCCTGAAGCCATACCTCCGTTGGTATAGTAGAGTTGTACTTGACTATCATGAGCCCAGTACCAATCCGGGTGATATAGCGTTATGGCAGGCAGATCCTCGGCGTATATCTCCTGTATCTGCTTTACCATCTCTAGCCGGATATCGGGATTCATCTCATGAAGCTGATCGTCAAGTAGTTTATTCAGTATTTCATTTGCCGTGTATCGAGCACTGTTAAAACCCGGACCGGAAATCACCTTGGGCAATATCGAAGGTTCATACAAACCACCATGCCCGTAAAGGGCGAGGTCGAAATCCCAGGCTTCGACTTTAGCATCAACGGTTTTACTCTCCAGAATCGAAAGGCTGACCTTTATGCCAAGATCTTCCAATGCATCTTTGATAAATTGGCCAACATCCTTAAAACCATGCCTTGTCTGAGTAATCATGTCTAGCTTCAGGTACTCGCCGTTCTTGATAAAATAGCCATCGACATTTAGTGTATATCCCAGTCCCTCCAACAGTTGCCGGGCTTTTGCCGGATCGTACTGGTATAGGTCATCCATAGCCGGGTTGTACCAGGCGTTGTCGGGGGGCAGAAGCCCAGGGCTTCCGGGTAATGCGTGGCCTCGTTGAGTAATATTCACCAGAGCTTGCCGATCAATGGCATAACCTAAGGCCTGTCGAAACTCCTTGGAGTCGAGAGGATGCTTCTTATGATTGATGGTCATCTTGGCATTCCAGCCATATGGCGAGCGCACTATGGTGAAACCATCCGTTTCCATATCGTTAGCCATCTCTGGCCTTATTTCTCCAGCATTTACACTTCCTTGCCTTAAAGCTGCGGTGATCGTCTCTTCGCTAGTTTTCACAAAGGCCAATCGCTTAACCAAGGGTTCACCCTGATAATAATCCTCGAAGGCCTCAAAGAGATATGTCCCCTGTGCTTTATCATAGTCAAGTAATTTGTAGGGTCCTGTTCCAATCACTGCTTCAGGGCTGTTGAAGGACATGGGGTCCTCCACATCTTTCCATATGTGCTCAGGGAGTATAACCATGGTGCCTGCTATGTCATTTAAGAAGGGGGCATAAGTTGTTTCCAAATACAACTTGATGGTGTAATAATCGACAATCTCAGTCTGTGTTATCCCGCTGGGGCCTATAAGTGTGACAAAGGGATCGGGGTGTGATTTTACATAGTCAATAGTGAAAGCAACATCCTCAGCGGTGAACTCTTCGCCATCATGCCATTCGACCTTCTTATTCAGCTTGAAGGTATAGGCGTTGTCGGATTCATCGTATTCCCACTCTTCAGCCAAGGCTGGTATAAATCCAGCCTCGTTCTTCCAAATAAGAGTATCGAAGATATAACTCATTCTTGTATAACCGGGCCCCCTGGAATAACGAAGGTATGGTGAAGGGTACCCCCAATCTCCTGTGGGATCGGCGATGATATATTCATCGATGACCGATGCGGTTTCCGCACTGTCGTCGCTATTGCCACAACCAAAACCGAGCAGTGATGACAGCATAAGGGCAAAAACAAGGGTTGGGAAGATTAAGAACTTAACGGCTTTATGTCTCATTAGAAGTATCTCCTAACATTGTTATGCAATTATTCACAATTGCAATCAGTTGCATCGCTATATAAAAAAGAGGGCTTACTTCTCCTGTCTGCATGCACCACATATTCCATAGATCATAAGATGCTTGAACTCTGGTTTAAAGTCGAACTTCCCAACCAGTTCCTTTTCCAACGGAATGAGGATTGTTTCATCACAAATCACGACCTTACCGCAGCCACGGCAAACGAAGTGGTGATGATTCGCACTATCACCGTGGTGATATACAAATCTGCCATCAAGTTCGCTCTTTACTGCCAGTTCAAGGCTTTCGAGGAGGTCGAGGGTCCTATAGACTGTAGACTTGTTAATTCCTGGAGCCATTGCCTGAACCGTACTAACCAATTCCTCTCCAGTTAAATGGGTACTTGACGCGTGGAAGATACTCAGGATGAGTCTCCGTTGTGGTGTGAGTTTGTATCCCTTTTCCTTGATAGCTTTATCGCAACTCATTATCTTTGCAACTAGTTGCAATTATACTTGTGACGCAAAAGACGGTCAAGAAGAGTGTATCACGTTATCTGGGTAAATGGTGTTAAGGATTCAAACTGGCACCCTCTTCACAAAGATGACAAAACGATTGTGTGAGGCTTTACGATCCTAGATGGGCATAGTCCGCTTCCTGGCAATGTTCTATAACGCAAGATATAGAACTTTTAGCATTGAATCATCGTCGGTGATGGGGGCACATTCGAGATGCCATTACAACTTGTGGGACATGTGACCAGGAGAAGATCAAAGGTATTAATCTAGGCGAAAAAGGGAGTAGGTTGGTCTCGTACTGTTAATATACAGGCAGGACAATCAATTGCCCTGCCTTAATGGCTCCAAGGACCTCCTCTTACTGTGCAAAGAGTTTGGTGGTTGTACCATGTGATTGATATGTTGCAATGGGTAATCAAGAAAAAGGGTTGCAGCTAGGGATAAAAAGCTGGTTGACTATTGATTGAACTCAAATGACCATATCTAACACTGCTTGGATTCTGCAATAGCGGATGACAATAGAGAGATCAAGGAACCGATAGCGAATCTTAAAGTGGGGAAGGAGGGACTCGAACCCTCACGTCTTGCGACACATGATCCTAAGTCATGCCTGTCTGCCAATTCCAGCACTTCCCCATATTAAAACTTTGGCTAAGGGCAAGAGGAACCTTCATTTATTGTGATCGTGAAGCAGTCCTCGGTTGTCTTGGCTGGGGGTGAATCAGTTTTGCTGGTGCCGAGGAGCGGAATCGAACCGCTGACACACGGATTTTCAGTCCGTTGCTCTACCAACTGAGCTACCTCGGCGAACGTCTCATTGTAACCTTCGGTAATTCAGGTTGTCAATTGAATGTAATCGTTCAGGATATTAGCTATACAATGCGACTGAGTGTTTATACTGGTGTTGAGATGTCAGTTCGAGCCATGTATATTGGTTAATAGATAGCCTGATTGCTTATATTGAAGTAGAAAATATTGATGTCTAAGATTTGCTATTGCGCGATTGACTAGTTATGGGCTTGATTTACATTTACATTATTGATTCGTTCGTAGTTTATCTCGTAAACTCATATGTGCAAAACAAAAAAAGAAGGGCGAGGGATGGCCCCTCGCCCTTTATTGAGTCTTACTAACTCTCTTAACGTTCCTCTTCTTCAGATGTCTCTGCGCCAAAGTAGTAGCTTAGTGTACTGCTTTCACCCTGGGTAGTGATTATCTCGACTGCCGCGTAGTCACTGTAAAGCCGGTCCATTCCAAGCTGCTTCTTATCATAGACTGTTACATAGAGATATCCTTCGTCATCGATGTATTGAGAGAGTGAGTTACCATCATCGTTTTCCAATGAACGGGTAGTGCGGGTGTTGCCCCAGGCACCAAGTAGCCAAAGGCCGCCCATATCATCCCAATCGTTTGAGTCATCATTCCATATCTCGATAGCGCCTAGGCTGGGGAAGAAGCCATTCCCACCTGCCCATGTGATGTTGAGTTGTTCTATCTGCTCTACTGGTGTATCTATTTTGAACTTGAATATGTGTTGTGGATTACACTGCGTATTGAACATACTATAGTCATGGTTGAAAATCCTGTCTAAGGACTCTAAGAAACTGCTCAGTAAATCGAAATCCCTAGCATCGCGTACTCCACTGCTTGTGTCATATCTGACGTCCTCTGGAACAACGGTCTGAGTGGATGGTTCCTCTTGTGGAATGGGAGGGTTCATCCTGCAGAAATGACTGGTGCCCCATACGTTTATACTTGGAGTCACTGAAGAATCATCAGTTGAGAGATTAGCCACAAGTCGTATGAGTTCGTAATCTGGAGTTATGGTGCTGATATCATCAGATATTAACCCAGTACTGTTGTTTTGCAGTGTGCTATCGGGGATCAATTGCCAGGTGGTGCCATTATCGCTGGAGTACTCAACGTGATAGGTAATACTTGTTCCCTCAGGCTGAGTATCGATGGCATCGAATAGATTACCCACAGCAAATCTAGAGTCGGAATCGGTGGGTATGGGCAAAGACCTCAATGTGCCGGATGTTATATACTGATCCTGCCCGATAGCCCTGATATTATCATAATATGCAACAAATTCGTCATTGGTCCACTCAGTAGCTCTTACCCTAAATGATACCCACTGCACTCCATTGTATTCGGATACATCGATGATTTCATCTATATACACAGTAGTAGTTCTAGTAATGGTCTTTGACCATAGTACATCTGAGTCAACTCGTACTTCTGCGACGAATTCGCCATTACGCTCCGCGCGTAGTTTTGTATCGAAGACGATGGTGTTTATACCGGTTAGATCTATGTCTTGACGGACTTCGGTATAGTCATTCCTACTGACTGATCCAGATAGGTCCATATCCAGTCTGGCAGACCTGGATTCATGAGAACTCCATAGTGAGGAGTAAAACCCATCCAGATCAAGATCACTCCTACGATAATCCCAGCTATTGTTTTCTTCAAAGGAGTAGTTGGGTATGGACTCTAAAATTACAAGTTGTACCTCACCAGAATCACTCATCATTATATTTGTGGAAGTACTCATATCGATAAGGCTAGAATCTTCAAATTCGTCAAGGAATCCGCTAGTGTCGAATGTGTTTGCCACAGAGCTTATGCTCTCTGCGTGAGGGCTTCCGTAGTACATATGAATAGCTATCTCGTCATTTGCAGGTAGCTCGTCTACTTTTACCCATATCTTGGCAGTGCCACTCAGGCCGTCCTCTGCAACATCCCACTGTTGTATCCAGAACGACAGGTCTGTTCCAGTGTTTTCGTTCCGGAATCGAATGTCGCCACCATTGGGATCAACAACATTGCTGAAATTGAAGCCATCTCCAAGCTCGATTGGCATTTGATAATCCTGAAGGACTTGATCAGATCCATTGGTCAGGATGATGGGTATACGATATCCAAATCCGTCTGACGCTGCAATGAGTGAGACCATAAATGACTTTGTGGTGGTTTCTCCCTGTTCAGATGTGATAGTCATCCGTACTTCTACAGCCTCAGTACCTTGGCAAACGAATTGCACGTCTTCGTAATTCGCTATTCCACTAGCGATCACTCGTGAATCGATCTTTCCACTATCTGTATCAACTTCCTCGCGGATCAGTAGGTGTTGCTCAGAGTCCCAGCGATAGCTGATACTTTGGCTTTTGTTACCCCCAATGCCACAGAAAGTGCCATAGTATTCTCCATAGGTATCGGCCTCAGGCGGTACTTCAGTAAATGATTCTGCGACATTCCCATCCTGAATAATCAACTCCGTAGCCTGGTTGATGTCATGGCTAACAACTAGGTCTGCGGATACCTCATTTGGTACTTGCATAGTAGCTCCGATTGCCATTGTTAGCGTGGGGATCACTAGGGCCGTAATTCCAAGGGCTAAAACTACGCTTAGAACGGTAAACCCTTTTTGACCCTTCTTTTTCCGACATTTACCTAGTCCTATCATGGGGTTTTACCTCCTTTGACCATTGCTTAAAACCCAGATTAGCATGTGAAAGCGGAAGTCATGGTAAGCAGTTGGTAAATGCTCCAAAGACATTAGTAAAAAACCGGTGAACCACAGCAATACTGTTCACTTACATGATTTTATGGTATCCTTACATTACTTAACAGTGGAGGGTATAGTGTATGGCACGGACAGTTGCAGAACTCCCCAGGGGTACGCGGATCACGGATTATATAAGTGTGGGGCTGATCCTGAAGACGTTCCCAGAGGAGAAGATTAACGCAGTTCTAGAAAAGACGGGTAAGTTAAACCAGCGACAACGTGACCTTCCGGCTCACATTGTTGTCTACTATGTGATAGCGATGTCTTTATTTATGCAAGTATCTTATCTAGATATACTACGATGTCTATTGGAGGGTATTGAATGGTTGGGGGGGCCTACGAATAGGGTAAATATGGCAGGCAAGTCTGGGATTTCCCAGGCGCGCACACGTCTCGGGTATATTCCAGTGAGGCATCTTCATGATGAAATGGTTAGACCAATCAGTACGGTAGACACTAAGGGCTCATGGTATCGGCGATGGCATATGGTGAGCCTTGATATAAGCGCGTTAGAAACGGCAGATAGCAGGGAAAACGAGATGGCTTTTGGGGGATTCGAGGGGGTGCGTGATAGAAGTGACTATCCTTTGTTACGGTTTGCATCATTAGTGGAACATAGAACCCTCGTCTTGTTTGGGACACAATTAGCGGACCGTCGTATGACTGAGATGTCCATGGCACAAGACGTTGTGAGGAATCTGCGTAGTGGAATGTTGTGTCTAGCTGACCTGGAGTATTTGGATCTTGTGTTGTTGCAAATAGCTGTGGATACGGGGGCCGATGTGTTGTGGAAGATCGAACGACCCCCTGTCGTATCCAATGGCCAAGTTCTTCCTGATGGTTCGTATTTGAGCAGGATTTATACCTCCGTAGAAGATCGTATCCATGATATCAATGGTATTGAAGTTCGCATAATTGAATACACGTCACAGGGAGACACTAGTTCTTTAGGAACCCAGAGGCTGCTCACTACAGTATTTGATAGCAGTGAAGCATCTGCCCAAGAATTAGTGTCCTTGTACAACGAACGTTGCCAGATAGATACTGCTTTGAGTGAGCTCAAACCCCATCTTCGAGGTGCCAAGATACAGCTACGCAGTAAGACACCAGAGCTTGCCAAGCAGGAGTTATATGGCCTCATGATGGCCCATTTTACTGTACGAAAACTGATGCATGATATATCAACCCAATGTAGTGAGCAACCAGATCTAGAACATTTCTAGCATGATATATGATTAACATCTTAAGTGAACAGTATTCTACAGAATACCACGGAAATGCATAATCACCACAGTAGTGATATTCTTGACACGAGCCAAGAAGTAAAGAGATTGTGATAGTCGGAAACCTGCCTATCTGACCATGTCGTGATGCTAGAGTAGGGAGTGCTTTCGACTAAAGGATGCTAGGATATGGCGGTCTCTTCATTAACAGACTGTGTCACAATGTCATCGCGAGCATGGGACCTGTGAGGAATACGGGTTATTAGTGAAAGAAACAACCAGTTTTTTTGGTGAAATCCTTCTGGTAACGAAGGAGGACGTGTCGATCCTTTCTTCGTTTACGACGAGATTGCTTCACCTTCGGTTCGCAATGATATGGTAAAACTGGCTGGGATTTCTGAGTTATAGCGTAGTCTGCTCTACCGGAATACAGAAAACGGTTAGGACCTTCACTCCCCAAGAAATGGGGGCTATTAGCTATTTAGCTTAAAAAGACTTTTCTTTCATGGAGTTTAAGAAGACAGTAAACAGTGATTCACCTGTCCGTATACTGAAGTCCTAGCTTAAGTCGAGATGGGAGCGAAGGCTCCCACCTACCCAAGATAATATGGTGTGTGAATGATTATGCAAGAGAATTCTCATAGGTGGAGAATCAATCTTAGAGGAATTAAAGGCCTAATAATATGCAGAAAAAGGGAGGGGCTACCATGACCCCTCCCCATCCTTAATTATGTGGTGATCAATTTAGTGCCGCTATTTAGATTCTTCCTGCGCTGTTTCTGAACCAGCATGCGAGCTGAGACCTGTATAGGTTTCAGCGGAGATTACATCAACTCCTGCGTAGTCGGTATATAGCCTATCTATACCTAGTTGGCGTTTGTTGGTTGCCATGACATATATGTGTCCCTCATCGTCTATGTAGTCAGATATATTGTTGGTTATCGAACGTGTGGTCTGTGATGTTGACCATAGTCCCCATATCCATACGCCGCCCAGACTGTCCCACCGATCTGTAGAATAGTTCCAAATCTTCAATCCTCCAAATGTTGGTATCAGTCCGGTTCCCCCTGCCCATTTTACTTGGAGCTGTTGTATATCATCTACTGGTACATCGATCTTGAACTGAAACATGTGTTGGGGATTCCGCCAAGTGTTTATTGTCGAGCGATCGCGCTCTAGGAGTTTGTTTAATACATTAAGGCTTAACTGGCGTAGACCAGTGAATTCATATGGTGTGTACAATCTGCGACTTGACTCTGCTATCGCTGCGTTGACGTTAAAGGTCTCGATATGAGTCTCTTGTTCTTCAATACCGGCATGCTTTCGTTCGTAGTAAGTAATGGTCCAATCATAGATCTTTGGAATATTCATGCTATCCTCAGAGGAAATAGTGGCCATTAGCCTCATTTGCCCATAGTCAGGATTGAGTGAGGATATATCGATAGGGGATTCGTCATACCCAGCGCTATTCCCTGATAACACTTCATCAGGCACCAGCTGCCAGTTCTTACCTCCATCATTGGAATATTCTATACGATATTTTATATCTGTTCCGTCAGGCTCCTCGTCATTCCAGGAAAGCAAAGTGCCTACAGCAAATCGGGAGTTATTGCTTGAAGGGATCTCTATCGACCTCAAGGTGCCATCCGAGACAGACTTGTTGATTCTAAATTCATCTATATAGAGGTCTTCGTAGCCATTATCGGAGCCATCGCTGAATCTCACGGTGAAATCGGCCTGAAGAGCCTCTGTTGGCAGCGTTTGTTCGTGGTATATCCATTCTCTCGCGCGCCAGCTTCCCTCTCCGTAGTGGACGAATTCGTCATGCCATGAACCGGAGTAGTGGATATCCATGTCGAAATAGTCATCGGAATCATATGCATCGTCTGTATAGAACCAGAAAGAAACTGTTGCCGATGCTGCTCCTGATAAGTCTGCGAGGCCCTCATTTAACTTCAAGTAGTTGTTCATACTGTCACAGTTATCGGCATGGGCCGCATAGCTTCCTTGATGGACGTATGAAGAAGAACGGTCCCAATCTGTAGAGCTTCGGGTCCAATTGGTCTTCCAGTAATCGTCCTCGAAGTTTTCACTTACTACTGTGATGCCTCTTGGATTGAGTACAGCTTCACCCATACTTGGGATTACGTTCTCGGAATCGTCATTATCCACCAACGATGAGTCATCAAAGCTATCACTAAATGTCATGAAATCGAACGTATCTGATACAGAGCTCTGACTTTCTGATGTGGGACTGCCGTAGTACATATGGATGATACTCTGGCCAGTAGGAATGGTATCCACTTGAACCCATAGCCTAGCTGCGTGTATAACCACATCATTTGTCTCTATTCCAAAAGTGATGGTGGGCTCGGAAGTATCGCCATTATCACAGGGAGTAGTAGCACTGGCAAATG
>JAXHVC010000244.1:0-16326 GCA_034189315.1 Chloroflexota bacterium
GACGAGCCTTGGCAAGTTATTTACCCCATGGATTTCACAGGGGCCCCTGCTTTGGTAGACACGGACTCGTTCGACATTAGTGTCGATGGGACCAATCTCACGACTGTCACCGAGACGAATGCCATCATATGCTCGGCCGGCCAGGTTTGGATTAGCCCCCACATGGGTGGAGCCACTGGCGGTTTTGGCGCTACCCCCGATGCCTGCGCAGGGTGCCACAGGGCACACACAGCTAAAGGCGCCTATCTACTCACAGTAGATAGCTCTCGCACCAATTTCTGCTACAGCTGCCATGAAAGCGGTACAGGTGCCTATACTGATGTAGCTAACGGAATGTACCTTGGCGACTACGACCCCATAGGTGGAGCAGCCATGGGACTTAGGGGCGGCGGATTTGATTACGCGCTCATGGACACTGATGTGGATGGGACAACAGAGCTTAGCGCAGTGACCTCTCTTCACAATACCAGCGCAGATGGAACCCTCTGGGGTTTCGATCCCGCAAATGAAGCAGTTGGTCCAACCGTAGCATTCGAATGCACAAGCTGCCACAACCCACATGGTAATGCATCATACAGAATACTCCGGCCCAAACCAGCTGTCAGATTCGGCCTAACTAATGGCGTTGAGGTATCAGCCTCTTACAACCAATGGCTGTGGGGCAAGGCAATTGAAGCGGCGGATCTTATCGGCCCTATAGATATAGAAGATGTCGATGGATATGCTAACGGTCCTAATGCCGTAGACTATGCCTTCAATGACAAGTCTTCAGCCATAAACGCTGACTGGAGCTTAGCAACCAGCACGGTCACCTTCACGGAACTGGAGGAAAGCGTTCAAGCTCCCAAGACAGCAGAACCCGTAGAGCTAGAGATCCGTGTGGCAGAGGCCAACGGAACCGTCGGAGCATTGAGCGTAGATGTTAACAACGGAGCTTGGGCAATAGGTGTTGGCACCGTTACTCCAACTGGTAGTTTCGCCACCACCACAATCGACGTCAGTGCCCAATTTACCAGCTTGGCTGAGCTAAATGCAGCCCAAGTTAGGTTGGTGGGTACTGGTACAGGTGTTGCCGATCTTCTTATAGACGAGGTCAGGCTCAACGTGATCTACGACGACGGGTATAACGATGAAGTAGCGGACAAGAAGTACACCATAGAGTACCATAGTGGTACCGATCCAGATCCTCGCAGCCAGAACACTAGGATTGTTTCCTACTCACCCAAGTTGATCAATGCCTGGTGCGCGCAGTGTCACAATGCATATCTCGGCGGTGTTGATGCCGGTAGCACTGACTACAGTACCACCAACGCCAACTTCGCCTACAGACACATGACAGGCTCTCTAACAGAAGGATGGGAACTTGGTGTTGATCCGATAATTCCCGACGAAAACGTTGGATTCTCGCAAGGCTGTCTCAAGTGCCACGTGGCACATGGAACATCCGCTGCCATGGGAACCTATTCTAACACCGTGCCGTGGCCTGGTGATGACCCAATAGGAGATTCGCACACCACTTCACGCAGTTCACTGCTCCACATCGATAACCGCGGTGTGTGCACGCAGTGCCATAGCAGCGATAATTTGGCCAATAACTAGTCGAAGCCTAATGAGGCCGGGTGGGGGCAAAAACCCCACCCCCCTCCGGCCAGGGGAAAGATAAGCCCCCTCCTCTGGCCGGAGGGGACCGTTTATCTTCTTGATCGTTGAACGAAACACAGATAGAAACAAAGGTCCCTGTTATTCTTTAACAACAGAATAATTGATCAAAGAATCACCCTCACCTTAATCTTCTCCCTTCGAGGGAGAGGTGCTCCAAAGTCCTCTCCCCCCTTGTGGGAGAGACCTAGAGTGAGGGGGGATATTTTAGATGTTTAGGTTAAAAATCAATATCAACTGTTAACAATGGATGTGGGGAAGGGAGGAAGATACGAATATGGTTGTAGTTGATAAAGGCGGGAGGATTTATCTGCAATACTGTCCAATTACACATATCTTAAAGCAACTACCCTGGAAAAAAGAAGTAATTTGTACTAAAATTGATGCTCAGGAGAGCAATCCTAGCCAGCGAGGTGTTACATGTTTCTCTTAGTGGCTGGATTGAATCATAAGACAGCACCACTAGAGCTACGAGAAAAAGTATCCCTGAATCACGGGCAGTTGGCAGAACATCTTCGGGAACTGTCTGAGTGCGTAGATCAGGGAGCTATTCTATCCACTTGCAATCGTACGGAAGTCTACGCAGTGGTTAAAGAGCCCCATGTTGGAGCTCGTGCATTGCGTCACTTCCTCACCCAAACCGGCGACCTCCTGCCCGAGGACCTCGCCCCCCATCTCTACCTCTACTCGCAACGTGAAGCAGTGCGGCACCTTTTCAGCGTAGCGTCTGGTATTGATTCTATGGTGTTGGGGGAATCTGAGGTCCTCGGACAAGTTCGTGGGGCACTGGAGTCTGCAGAAATAATCGGCACCTGTGGTACTGAACTATCTCGATTCCTACGCCAAGCTATTAGCGTGGGGAGGGAGGTGAGAGACAAGACAGGGATAAATAAGAATCGTGTCTCAGTTAGCTCTGTTGGTGTAGACTTAGCAAAGTCTCAGTTCGGTGGCACCTTAGACTCTCGCCGTATTCTCCTTATCAGCGCAGGCGAAGCAGGTAAACTCACAGCAAAGGCCCTTTCCGATTGCGGAAATCCGGATGTTATAGTCACCAGTCGAACATATGACAAGGCAGTATCCTTAGCAGATCAGCTTGGTGGCAGAGCCATGCCCTTTTCTCAATTAGAAGAGGCATTGGCCGATGCAGACATCGTCATCAGCTCAACTGGAGCCCCCCACTTCGTTCTCAACCATGCTATGGTGGAACAGGTTATGCAGCAACGGACAAATGCCCCCCTGCTACTCATAGATATCGCAGTGCCACGGGATATAGATCCTAAGGTGAGACATATCGAAGGAGTGTCTCTGCATGATATTGGAGACCTCGAAGCCGTCATTCAACAGAACCTAAAGGAAAGAGAGAGGGAACTGGATAAAGCAAACACCATAATCGATTCGGAGACTGCGAGATTCATGTCGTGGTGGGATTCCCTACAAGTGGCTCCAATGATTAATGTTATGCGCCAGAGGGCTGAGGCAGTTCGCCGTGCTGAACTGGAAAAGACTATGGCAAAACTTAAGACCATATCGGATGCAGATCGAGAAGCTATCGATATTATGACAAAGGCCATTGTGAATAAGATGCTGCACCACCCCACTATGGTGCTGAAGGAAGCGAGTAGCGACCAAGATCGCCTCGATGTGATGCGATGTTTGTTCGATGTATAGTCAATAACATAGGAGGAGGGCCAATACCAGAACAACTGAATATATTCCAGCAATTGCTTTAAAGTACCTGTACCCAGAAGAGGCATTCATCCTCACCTTTGTCCTCTCCCTTCGAGGGAGAGGCGGTCAAAGTCATATCTCCCGCTACGGGAGATATGTAATAGTAGAGTTGATAGGACTTTTTCCGTATAGCATCGGAAAGGCCCTCCTTTGGGTTCTATATAGGAGGGGCCGGAGATTTGGAGAATAGAAGTGACCCTAAGGGTCTAGAACGGAGCAAAGTGATGAGAGCAAGAGCGATCGGCCTTGTACTAACCCTTTCTATGATCGCAGTGCTGGTTCTGGGGACAACCGGCACAGCTTCTGCTGCGATTAGCAGCGTAGATGTCTCTCAACCCACACAGGTACGTCCATCGATAGTTGCACCTGGAGCGTCCGTGGCTATCAATGGAACAGTTACCGATGATATTGGTGGAAGTTCATATGATATTAATGTTCAGGTAGTCATCGCTGGAGGCGCATCTGGCGCCGGAACATATAACCTCGTCACCACATTAACTGGTAGTATACCAGACGGAGAAACCGTTAAATGGCAGGTATTATATCCAGACGATTTCACAGATGGTATCATTCCAGCTCCTGTATTGGTGGACGAAAATGTGGGTGAGGTTACCGCGACAGATAGCGGTAGTGCTGAAACAGATATTGAAATAGACGCCATTATCTGCGATGCCGACCAGGTTTGGGTTAACCCTCATATGGGCGGCACAGGAGGTGGATTTGGCACAACCCCCGATGCCTGTGCCGGGTGCCACAGGGCTCACACTGCTAAGGGCGATTATCTACTAACAGTAAATGCATCTCGAACCAATTTCTGTTATAGCTGCCATGAGAGTGGTACTGGGGCATACACCGATGTAGCCAACGGAATCTATTTGGGTAGTTGGGACGGCGGTACCACAAACGATGGGCTTAGGGGTGGTGGATTCGAGATGGCAAAGATGGATACCGACCTTGTGGGAGGCCCTTCTGCCAGTCCCTTGACTGCAACCTCTTGGCATAATACCAGCGATACAGGGACGGTTTGGGGCTCAAATGATACACTACCCGATGGTGGTGCAGGAGATGTACGAGACTTTGAATGCACTAATTGTCACAATCCTCACGGCAACGGTTGGTATCGCCTACTAAGACCCAGGCCAGGTATTACGTTTGATCCCGAGCTCACAACCATCGTACCTCCAGTGGAAGTACCTAATGAGGATGGCAACTACACCATAACCTATGATAGTGACGGATATCGGCAGGTTTGGTCCAATGAGATCGGATCGGATGCAGATGCTGGCGAGTGGGATCCGGTTGGATACAATGAATCCACTATAATGGAACTGGGCGAATGGTGCACAACCTGTCATATCATGTATTTCGCGGACGAGAACTCCGGAACCACAGATTCCGGACATGATACATTCCACTATCGTCACTGGACAATCGATCAACCAGATGTGTATTACTGCGAAAACTGCCATGCAGAGTTTTTTGATCCAGATGGATCAGCTACAAATGGGCATGTCGATGCAGTTGGACCGCACTATAGTGGCGAAGGTGTTTTTTCCGAATGTGCTGATTGTCACCCAACCTATCCATATGGTAATGACACTCCATACACTTGCTTAGTATGTCATAACAACGACTACGCTCCAGCGCATATTGACAGCTGCTTTGCCTGCCATGTGGCACATGGGACTTCAGCTACCATGGGTGTATACTCGGGCACCGTACCCTGGCCCGATGGGACAACCAGCCCGAGCGGCAACGAGCGGAGCTCTCTGTTATGGGTTGATAATCGAGGCGTATGCACGCAGTGCCACAACGACCACCTTATAGTGAACTAGTACAATCAATCGAGTTCAGCGAATCCACGAGAGGGGCGGGTGAAACACCCGCCCCTCTTTCATTCACATAACTAAGAATCGCCACTTAAGTGGCTCCTATACCTTGAACCATACCAACATTTCAGCGTTGGAACTATAAGTTACTTTTTGACATTATTCTCAACAATAGAGTGTTTTCTGGCAGTCATAGAATTTCCACTCTTTTAGGAGCAAAATCTAGTAAAGGAGTGTACCAATAGAGATAGTAACTTATGTAAAAATATATAACATATTGTAAAAGACCAGGACTTCCGAGCAGTTGATCGGCAGCTCACATTTGAGGTAGCTTATGCTCAAGGGGCTCACCACGATCCTAATTAAACGTGGGCCATTACAGAAAGCTATCTCTTTATGATTTATGGATTGGATATTTGGAAAACTGGAAGAAGGTCACTATTCCTACGGTTGTTCCTCATCACTGCTCTGACCTTTAGCACCATCACTCTCATTGCAGAGAATACAAGGGCTGCAGTTACCAACGTGGGCATAGTAAGTCCCACACAGCTCCTCCCCACAACCGCTACCCAGGGTTGTGCCTTGCCTATTAACATAGAAGTAACAGGCACCCCGGATGATGACTATAACCTCGACGTTACCGTTTCATCCCCAGATGGCACCACCCAATCCACAGCGACTTCTTCAGGCACCATACCCACCACAGGAACTACAACCATAACGGTCATGTATCCAGCGTATTTCCCCAACGTAGGCACATCACAGACAGGACACTATGACATCGCTGTAACCGAAACAACGTCATCCATCACTGCATCCGAGCAAGATGCAATCTTGGTTACCGGAGCAAACATCCTCAATCCCAGTCAGGATATTCTGATCCAAGGAGACTCTACAAGCCTTACTATACAAGTGGGACATGAAAGTACTTATAGCTGGTCGCTACTGACCACAGTAACAGATCCAGGCGGAACACCCCACTCCACGACAATCACAGGAGGTCCGGGAAGTGGTAGTGGACAAGTGACATATCCTGATGACTTCACTGATGGTGACACAGCCAGCACTGGCGCATATATGGTCGAGGCTAGTGTTACCATAGATCCAGGTGGACCAAACGAGGAGCTGATAGAGGCAGAACATCGAGAGTTCGTGGTTAGAGAGGACCTCTCTCAAGTGAAGGACAACCCACACATGGGAGCTAGCATGTTCAGCTCCACACCGGATGAATGTGCTGCCTGTCACCGAGCACACACTGCTCAAGCAAGCAATCTACTGAAAACAGGTCCAACCATGGAGCAGTTTTGCTATAGTTGCCACGAGAACGGCAGTGGAGCATACACAGATGTGGCAAATGGCATATATTTCGGCACACTTCAAGGTGTACAGGATGAAGGGCTGCGTGGTGGAGGATTTAAACACGTCAAGATGGATCCTGCTATAACCGGCATTCCATATGTCGCCAGTGCAACATCCTGGCATACAGTTGATAGTACCGCAGGAACTATGTGGGGTTCTGGTCCCATCGATTCCGGTCCTGGTTATACACCTGTTACCATGGAGTGTACTAATTGTCACAATCCCCACGGTAATAGCAACTACCGCATACTGAGAAGCCAACCCCTAGAGGGATATAATAGTGATGGACCTGACGGCATACCTAACACTCACGATGTTAATGTTATCCCAGCTCAGACTAACGACTACACAATCGACTACCTCACATCCAGCCACCGTGACAGCACATACGTTCCAGAGAACCTTGGGGAATGGTGTGTACAATGCCATACGCGTTACATGGCAGCAGTGGGAGCTGGACATACAGATTCAGGAGATGACACATATCACTACCGTCACAACACCCAAGGAACATTTCTCAGCTGTGTTGCATGCCATGTATCCCATGGCACTTCGGCAACTATGGACCAATACTCAAGTGCTGTCCCATGGCCTGATGGTACTAGAACAACTAGCGATAGCGAACGCAGCTCTCTTCTGCATAGCAATAACCGAGGAGTCTGCGCTCGCTGCCATATTAACCAAGATGGCAAGGTATATATGCATGGCGGAGGTGCAGGCAGTGGATGCGAATCTTGCCATGGGCATTCCGACGGATACAATGGCCAAAGCTACTACGGCACAACACAAAGTCATGCTACTCACACAGAGGACATGCTAAAGGGGCCTAATCCCAGCTTGCAATGTATCGACTGCCATGATACTGATAACTACCCAACCTTTAACGATGGACAAGGCAAGGCCGATACAAACGTGTGCGATGAATGCCATAGTGTTGGCGGTGTTGGTGGAGGTTCCGATGAAGCAAAAGGGTATTGGAGTTCCGGTGCCTATAGCAGTCCCACGCTCCAAGTAGGCAAAGACCGATGGTGCATAACCTGTCATGACGATGATCCTGCACTAATAAACGGAGTAAATGCACCCAATATCGCAGGGGATGACACCACATATGGGTATTTCGTCACGGGACACGGCAAATCTGAATGGAACAAGAAATGCACGGATTGCCATGATTCCGAATTGGCTCATATAGATGGCGTACAGCCAACATATGACGGAGTTGTAGATTCGTATAATAATGGATATCGCCTTAGCCAGTCAGGTGGATATGCAATGCAATACCCACGAGCGACAGGCTCTTTTAGTGCCGATGATTTCCGTCTCTGCTTCTCCTGCCACTACGAATTGGATGTACTTGGTGTGCCTGATGATTATGCATACTGGCAAGGATTCGCAGAACCAAGTGACTATTCCCAAACTCTTCCTGCAGGTTCGACACCTCCCACCAACTTCCGAAATGATGAGACCTGGGGTTTTTACTACGGTAGCGCAGGTGGCTTTACCAATGTACACTGGGACCACATCGTGGGTATGAGTACGTTCGACTGTGTCGATACCACCTTTTCCGGTTCATTCGATTCTGCAATGTCATGTGTATCCTGTCACAACCCGCACGGTACCAAGGATTCCACAGGCAATCCAACAGCCCAGATGACAAGAGGTGATCTGGATATCTCCTTTGGCCAATATAGTGCCGGGTCGGGCAACTATGGCTATGGATATATCGGTAGTAATGACTACAACGACTCCACACCGGACTTATCCTGCTGGGCCTGCCACTCATCTGGTGCCGGAACCGATCCAGGACCTGGGACCAGGTACTATAGACTCCCATGGATAACCCCTACGGTAGTTAATTCAACAGGCTTTGGTGATACCGATAATATGAATGATGACTCTATATCAACAGGCAGCACACTAGATGCCGGAACAACCGAACTCATTTTGGACTTAGGTGGCGATCAAGAGGTCACTGAAGTCAGAATACATGCCAGTTCATCTGTTAGTAGTCAATGGGATGTCTATGTTTCGGATGCGAGTACTGGGCCATGGACTTCTGTAAAGACATCATGGTTGGTCGGAGGCGATAGTAGTCCCACCAATCACTGGTATTCAACTACACTCACTGAAGAGCAAGGCGCCTACCTCAAGATTGAAGGACAGCGTCTTGATGGAAGCGATACAGACGAGGCAGTCTTCGAATTCGATTTCTTGGCAGGGACACTATGGTACACATCGGATAGTATCTACAGTGCAGATGACGCCTGGAGCAGCACATGGCAAACACCTGAGTCTATTTACAGCTCTGGTACCGAAGTCGCCTATGCAGACCTGCTAATCGACAGCCATGAAGATGGCGGACTGTCGGGGATTACATTGGGCTGGAACTCACCCAGCTCGCATGATGCCCTCAATACTACAGGCATATCCGCCCCTGAAAATCTCTATGACGATGCATTCGATATCTCTGAGCGCTATGCATCCACAGGCAGCACGTTCCAGAGCGACAGTCCGGAAGTAGTTTTCGACCTCGGAGGATCCCATACTGTTTCAGACATCAGAATGTATGCTAGAGGCACCGATCATCACGATCCTTCAACACCTGGTGGAGGTATTCATAGTTCGAGCGGCTTTGGTACAGACTCCAGCCTTGTGGATGCCAATACCAGCACTGGTAGTACTCTTGATGATGGAAACGTTTGGGCAGTATTCGATCTGGGCAACTCCCGGATGGTGTATAACTATGGGCTCTATGCCGGTGCGAATATCGAGAGTGATTGGGACGTGTATGTGTCTGATGATACGGGTAACTGGGGGATTCCAGTTCTCGAGGACTGGAGTGCTGGATACGAAAACGATCCGGGATGGTACTACGCAGGTGATCGAGGTACCAACCTCATCACTCCAAAAGTTGGACGATATGTCAAGATCGAAGGGCAGCGAATTACCGGAAGCTCATCCGACGTTGCTCTCTTTGAGTTTGAAGTGAAAGTGGATGATTCTTGGAGCATCTGGGACGTGTATGTGTCCGATTCCACTTCAGATTGGGGCACTCCTGTGCTTGAGGATTGGTCTCTGGGAGGTACCTTTAGCGATCAGTGGCACGGAACTTTATTAACCACGTTTAAATCAGGACAGTACATTAAACTTGCTGGCAAAGGAGTCGCCACAGAGACTTCGATCTTTGAATTCGACTTCCGCGACGCAAGTACGACAGGTCCTTATGAGGCTATTTATGACCTAGGCCAGCAATACGATATCAACAATGTTGCCCTTTGCACATCTCCACAAGTGGAAAGCGACTGGACTGTATCCGCTACTAACGACCCGATCGGTGGACCCTGGAATGACATTGTCACTGGGTGGCATATTGAACCGGATCTTTATATTGATACGCCCGATGATGAATGGAATGTGGCCTCCACCACAATGACAGTATCAACCCAGGCCGCTCGTTATTTAAGAATAGAAGGGGCACAAGATATAACGACAGCAGTATACACCGGAACACATACAGGTGGAGATGACCCCTTCAGCTTGCTCGATGGCAATAGGCTACCGGCTGACTTTTGGACAGCGACCGAGCTTATAAACATGGTGGTCTTCAACGAAACCGATGGTAGTTGGGGAGTGATCACAGCTGGATATGAAAACAGACTCTCTGCCATACTCAGGGGTGGTATCGACAATGACTGGGATTCTGGAGATCAATATAAGATAACCACTGGTGCATGGAATGTTGTCGCAAGTGAACTTGCATTCACCTTCCACGATACTACTAAACTGACAGATGGAGATATTGGTACTGGTAATGGACTCTACAATATCAATGCCCCCAACGAATTGGTCCTTGACCTTGGAGGAGATCACAACATCGACGTCCTGAGAATATTCGCCAACTCAGGGGTTAGCACACGATGGCATGTTGACGTTGCTGAGGATGATTCTGGTATCCCTGGGACATGGACTAGAATGATAACCGACTGGGACATAAGCAGCAGTCAACCCCAATGGGAGACCCATGACATTAGCCCCCCCACACCAGTAAGATACATCCGGTTGACCACTGAGCGCCTAACAGCTGCATCACAACCCCCAAGCGATTTTCATATAGCAACTGAATTTCAGTTTCACGATACCTCCCCATAGAAACCTCAGCCCCCACCATACATTCTTCTCATCTCCAGATGCTACGCAGTGTTATCACCCACAACCTATGTTCGCCACATGATCTCTGGCCATACACTACATACAATCACAACTCTAACTACATTTGCCTATCTCGTAATATACCTCTTGGATCACAACCAAAGTAGTCCAAATCCATCGAGCACTTGACTTATAATAGTAAAGTGATATATAGGTTAAGTTAATTTTAGAATATTTTAAGGAAGTATCAGCACAAATCACCAATCAGTGATTTGATAGGGAGCTTTACCAATGAAGCTGGATTACAAGAAACTATACGATCAAATACCAACGGCAGTGTTCGTGTCAGACCCAGAAACTGGCGCAATCTTGGATTGTAATGATGCCGCTCAGAAGCTAGTGGAAAGGACTAGAGATCAGACTATAGGAAAACCCCAACACCTCTTATATCCAAGAACCGAAGCCAAGAACAGCCAAGCTCGATTCAGGGATATAGTAAGCAATGCAACAAATCATACCTATGAAACCATGGTGTCCACGGAGCAAGGAAAAGCCGTCCCTGTAAAGGTATCCTCCTCAATGGCCACGGTGATGGGTAAAGAAGTGGTTGTACAAACATTCACCAACATTCCAAGCAGTACGGAGAAGGGGCATCATCAGCAAAAACCCAAGAAACAAGAAGAGTCTCTCCACAAGTTACTAGATGCTGTTCACGACATCTTTATCGAAATTGATACTGATGGAATAATCCACCACATCAATACTGCGTGTGAGAAAGCCCTGGGATGGAAACGCAATGAGATCGTAGGAACAAGCATTTCGGATTACCTCCACCCAACAGATGTGCCCTACAAGACAAGGGTTCCCTCAAGAAAAAAACGGCGCGATACGATTTCGTCGTCACAAATGAGGATCAGAGCATCAGATGGATCATACCTGGCAATAACCAGCACATCAATTCCACAACCCAGTACAGACAGAACCTACCTCATTGGAACAGATCCCAGCCAAAACGGACCAATCATACAAAGAATTGAAGATGATGATTTCAAAACCCTTTTTGAATTAATTCCCGATCCCGCCCTTATCGTGGGACCAGATGGAAGGGTATTGGATGTCAATGGCGCAACGTGTCGAGAAACCGGCTATAGTAGAGAGGAGGTTCTGGATACATCAAGTAGTAGTCCATCATCTGAGAGCGATTTCATCCCCGAAGAAGAACAACCAAAAGCACTAGAGATGTTTGGCAAGATGATGGCAGGTGAAAAGGTCTCTGTAACTAGTATGAACATGAGGAAGAAGAACGGTGAGCTCATACGTACGGAGATAAATGCAACTCCTCTCATACACAATGGACGTATAACACGAGGAATCATCTTAGCAAGACGCGTTCCTTCTAAATATAGTGCACAAGACCTAACACCAAATCAAGAAGAGCGTTACTTCCGATCACTTGTGGAGAACTCCTCGGATGTTATCTTGGTACTGGAGGCAGATGGAAGCATCCGTTATTTAAGCCCTACAAGTGAACGCGTCACAGGATTCAGCGAAGAAGAATGGGCAGATACCGGTATCACAGAAAAGATTCACCCAGAAGATCTACCAATTATTCAAGAGCAGCTCAAAGCGCTAATAAACAGTCCCAACAGCACTCTACATTCAGAAGTTCGATACCATCATAAGGATGGATCATGGCGGATAGCAGAAGGTATTGGTAATAATATGCTCCACAATCCTGAAATCAACGCCATTATTATTAACATACGTGATGTTACGGAACGAAAGCAGAGTGAAATTCTACTAACGGAATCAGAGCATAGATATTCATCTATTGTAGAAAGCTGCAAAGAGGCGATCATCCTTATTAAAGACTTCAATATTATGTTCCTTAATAAAGCCACTACCGAATTAACCGGATATACACAAGAGGATATCTACTTAACACCCTTTATAAACTTGATCCCCCCTGAATACCTTGAGCAGGCCATACAGCGACATCAACGAAATATCACCGGCGAGGATATATCCAACCTATGTGAGACCCAAATGATTAAGAAAGATGGGTCTATCATCCCAGTTGAACTCACAAGCACTGTGATCGAGTATCAAGGGGGACCAGCAGAGGTTATGTTCGTCCGCGATATTAGCGAACGTAACAGAAATGAGCAGCAGCTAACAGAATCCTTAATAACACTACAGTCCATTATATTGAATATGCAAGATGGTTATCTACGAACCGACGTATCGGCCAATATAATCATGGCCAATCCTCGAGTTGCGGAGATAGTGGGCGAGGTTTCCCTTGAAACATTATTGGGCTCGAATTTGGAGAGGTTTGTATCATCGCAGCAGCTCTCCAATCTCACTCAATCTCTAATAGCAGAAGGAAGAGTACGCTCATTTGAATTGATAGTACAAAGGCCGGATGGAATAAACATCCCGATCGAGCTAAATGCTCAAGCTATCCTCGATGACAACCAAGCATTCGTCGGATTTGAAGGTACTGCTAGAGATATTACAGAGCGCAAGCAGCTACAGACAGAGACCGAGACCTGCAGAAGAAGAATTGAGGACATATTGGATAGCATGGTGGATGCAGTTATCCTTTCTGACTTCGAAGGAAGAGTTACCTATGCTAACAAAGCTGCAGCTAACTTGGCAGGTTACACACGTGAGGAAATAGTCGAAGAAGTCTCCACTAACAGTATCTTGATAGAGGAAGATTATCCGAAGTTCCTTGAGCAGTTGCCTAATGTACTATCCGGGATATCACTCAGCAATGAGGAATACCATATTAAAACTAAAGATAATGCGATTATGCCTGTTAGTATCAATGTATCACTTCTGCGTGATGCCGAATACAAACCAGAAGCAATAATCTGTACTGTGAGGAACTCTGCAGAATGCAATCGTGATGAAACAATACTGTCAAGTCACAAGGAGCTGTTCCAGGTCCTAACAGAAAACATACCCGATGCTATCGCCATTATGAGCAAAGATGGTGTTATTCATTACGAGAGTCCCTCAATACAACGTATGTTCGGATATGCACCAGACGAACTTATTGGGCAGAATAATATTGTGCTTATTCATCCCGACGATGTACCAACAGCCCTAAATAGCTTTTCTAGCGTAGTAGATTCTGGTAATAATCAATCGGTGGACGTTCGCTTTCTACGCAAGGATGGCTCTTGGTTATGGACAGAGATTGCCAGTCACAACCTACTCAACAATCCTTTGATTCAGGGAATCGTCGTAAATTATCGCGACATCACCACACGTAAGGACGTAGAGATCAAGCTCAGGGAATCCGAAGAAACGCTACGTTCTATACTAGATAACATGCAAGACGGATATATCAGGATTGATAGTTATGGTAACGTGGTCATCGCCAATCCACGGGCAGCAGAGATGTCGGGTGCTTCATCACCTATGGAATACCTGGGCATGAACATATCAGACCATATGAATCCACAAAGGGCCTCAGAACTAATGAATGTTCTCACCTCCTCAGGACAAGTCTGCGGATTCGAGAGTGATATTCAAAGACAAGATGGGTCAACTGTCTCCATCGAAATCAATGCGCATACGATCTACGATAATGCCGGAAACCAGATAGGATATGAAGGCACTATCAGAGACATTTCTATGCGCAAACAAGCAGGAAACGACCTCCCAGACGTTGATGATAGATACAACTACCTATTCAACAGCCCTCTGCAGCTTGTGTTTGTGAACGATCTTGAAGGAAACTTCCTTGAAGCAAATTCTCAATTCCAGAATATAACTGGTCATAGTCTGGCAGATCTTCAACATATGAGTTATATGGACATCGTTCATCCTGACGACATCTCTTTTACCTACGATGCTCTGGCCCAGGTTAGGATGGGAGAAAGCATTCCCATATCCGAACTTCGGTTGATATCCAAATCCGGAAGCTTTGTATGGGTCAACGGTACAATCATGCCATTAAAGCGAGACAATCACGTCTACGCTATCATTGGATTCGCTCAAGCCACAGAGGATAGGAAGTTGGCAGAAGAACAGATTACTCGTACTACAAATCATCTAAATACCATTCTAGACTCTGCCATAAATATATGCATTGTATCAACAGACCAACAAGGATACGTAACATCCTGGAATCACGGTGCAGAGTTAGCAAGTGGATATACTAAAGATGAAGCTATAGGTAAGATACACATTTCACAACTCATTTACTCTCCGGATCCTAAGAACAGTCCAATACAGAATCTAGTCGATGAAATCAATAATGGAATAACTACAAGCAGGGAGATGATAGGACTCTCAAAATGCGGAGCCCTATTCCCTGTCGCCGTAAATGCGGCCCCCCTCAGGAGCACGGATAACACCGTTATCGGAGCGGTAGCTATTGTACAGGATATCACTGAGAGGAGACGTGCAGAAGAGGAACTAGCAGCCCTAATGCAAGAGTTACGCTCATCCATCGATAAACTTAAACAGTCTAATAAGGAACTGGAAGATATTATTCACATCGCTTCGCACGATCTTCAGGAACCACTTAGAAAAATATCCTCATTTGGTGGAATACTGAGTCAATCTCTAGAGGGCACATTAGATGCGGACCAACAGGAAAACCTCGATTTCATGGTGACTGGAGCAAGCCAGATTAGGGAGAGGATTGAAGCGCTACGAGATTACTCGAATACCATCAGGGGTGTGAAGCATTTCCGTAACATAAACCTTAACGAAGCGATAAGAGATATCATTGAATATAACCTTGCCTCAGAACTTGGGGAAAGCAACGGTACTATAGAAATTCCAGAAGGACTACCTTTCGTATATGCTGACAGAAAACAGCTACACCAACTCTTGCGACACATCATAGAAAACGGACTAAGATATCGCAGCGAGAGTACCCCACCACGTATTGTCTTCAGAGCCAACCAAACGGAGGATGAAAGAATACGAGTTGAGGTGGAAGACAACGGCGTAGGTATTGAGCAAAACTACCACCAAGAGGTATTCACCGTATTCAGAAGGCTCCATAACAATGATAACTACAAAGGCACCGGCATAGGTCTAGCTATTTGTAAGAGTATTATCGAACAACATGGCGGGGAAATTGGCTTGGACTCTTCCCCAGGCGAAGGTGCCACATTCTGGTTCACCCTACCTATGGCTAATCAATACGAAACCGATCATAATGATAAACCTGAAATATAGTAGATCATTTGCAGTACGTAAGCATATACATTCATTCGTACTACATCCTATACCGAAGACGTATTAGTACCTTATCTCTAACTTCGCAGGGATGCTAAAAGGGAAAGCTAAATATGAGCATGATGACTGGTCACCATCTACAGTCTTTCCCTCAGTACCTCAGATATCGATGGCTCTCCCTTAATCATAGCGAGCTATCTAACGTATAACAGTCATAATAGTTACAAGTGGTCCACAGGAATATGGCTAATGTAGCAACTAGTACTACTCAATCTTCACAGTCGCGATGTTATGCAGTTTGTCCATAATGTTCGTAGAACACCATTTCTTGTTTGTCTTTACGGCCTGGCCCCTTAGGATCCTCATCGGGATAACCCAGAGGGGTTAGTGCTAC
>JAXHVC010000245.1:0-10911 GCA_034189315.1 Chloroflexota bacterium
AGGTTGCTACATAGATCACGGTCTGGTTGTCCTCTTGAGTGATGAGGATATCATGTATATTTACATCGCCCTTCATGTTGGCCCAGCTATTACCGCTATTGTCTTCGTAAAGGACTACGCTATCGTTATCTGCATCCTCTTGGAGTATTATTTGTTCCCATCCATCATTGTCCCATGGGCTAGATATCCACATGTCTGTCTCATCCCACGACTCGATGTTATCCTCGTCAATTATCCAAAGCTGGCCGAATGCTGCTTCTTCTTGATCCCGCCATCGGCCTGCATCGAATCCCACAAAGACGCGATGATTGTCATCGTAGGGATCCACCTTGATAGCAGAGACCGATCCGGTCCAGTTAGGCCAATACCATGTGTAATCTAGACTTGTAGTGTCTTCTGGATCCGGGTTGTATTGTGGCTGGGGTCGTCGTAAACTCTCCCAGTTTTCTCCACCGTCCGTTGTCATATAAAGGGTATCACCCCATTCCGTTCCAACGTAGGCAGTATTCCCTGTCTCATCGGAGACGTCCATCTCTACTGTCCGGTACCAAGCGCCCTCACCGTCGGGATCCATTGGGGACGACCATACCGGATCCGTGTTATAGTTTGTGATTTTACGCACACCAGATTTAGCTACCGCCCAACCGTATCCTGTCTCGGGATCTAGAACCATATCTTTAATCTGGACGGCTTCGACGCCTTGGTTGATCTCCACGAAGTGATAGCCGCCATCGGCACTAACTCCAATACCTTTTGATGTTGGTATGTATATCACTTGGGGATCATTGGGATCGACTTGAACGCAGGCTGAATTGGGATGAGCCTTTGTATCATCCTTACGAGGCAAATTGCCCCAGTTTGCACCCTTGTTGCTACTTACCATGGTACCGCAGAAAGCATCATACCCTGCGGTTGTTTCGAGGAATGCAAATTCATCGCCTATTCCACTCCACTCGTTCTCGAGAGAGACGGTATCCCAATTTGTCCCGCCATTCTCTGAATGGGCAATAACATTACCCCCCATTCCACCACTTGACCATCCACCTAGGAATAGTCGTCCATCTGGCCCAATACCGAATGCGTTCCATTGATAGGAATCTGACATTGTCTCAGTGGTACCTGTGCCAGATGATTCAGACGAGCTGCTTGGTGTATTAATGGTCTCAAATGTAGTCGATTCGCTGAGGTTGTCGTAGGTATCAGATGATTTGTAGATGTTGCTTCCTGTGGACCAATCGTTGCTAAGCAGATATAAACAATCGTCGTAGGTATTGTGGATGATCCTTTCAGGCCATAGGTTATCGGAATCGGTGATCTGGACTTCTCCACCTGCCGTGAATGTTCCGTCTTCACCTATGGTGCCATAATAGAGCTTAGTCGCCGGATTACTCTGCGTACCTTCCTCCCAGTAGCCCTCGACCCAGACACCCTCTGTCCAGTATCCGGTTACCCAGTTACCTTCGTCGTCATCATACCCGGGAACCCATTCTTGTTCCTCTTCCCAATAACCATCCACCCAGTAGCCGGGTTCATAGTATCCACCACTTGAATTGACAAAGAAAATCATTCCATCATGTAGTAGTGGCCTGCTTGCGTACCACGAACCGAGGTCTACTAGGGTTGGCGTCGTTGCACCGTCTGTCCTATAAAGTCCACTGTTACTAGTCGATCCCTCGGTATTTTCCCCCTCAAACAATACATATCCGGAGGTGCTATCCCCTGTCATTTGTGACCAGATTTGCCATTGGGAACCTTCGCCCATTCCGGCGACTGTCTGGAAATCACCGTATACTGGAGAGGCACCAGAGTGATCGATATCAGCGTAGTAGATCTTGTCGTACTGACTGGTATCCGAATGCTCGCGCTCCCTGATGAAAATTCGTGATGAGTTACTGTCCAGAGCAATAACCTCGATATCCTCGATCCATGAGTTCTCTGATCTCGTCCAGGCTTTGCTGAAGCTGTATCCTGCATCGTTGGTGACGGCAATCCCTCGATCACATTGTACATAGAAAGTGTTTTTAGCATTAGGATCGAAGGAGATTGCACCAGGATGAGGCCATACGTTTCCGGTGCGAGGGAGCATTCCCCATGTTGCGCCGTCATCATCGCTCACGAGGGTGCCACTGATAATATCATAGCTACTCGAATCATTTTCCATAAATGCAAAGTTGGGTCCTTGCCAAGCCCAGCAGTATTCGTCTCGGGAACCCTCTTCCCAGGTGAGCCCATCATTCTCAGATCGGATAACTATAGAATCATGATATCCTCTATCGGTCTGCTGCCATCCAGCGAGAAAGAGTACGCCATCGGGGGATATTCCCAGGGCTTCATATTGCCTTGGTGATTGATTGCTACCTTGTGGTGGGACGATCGTGCTGAATGTTGTTGAGTTGCTTAGGTTGTCATACGTATCTGAGGTTTTATAGATAGTGCTATCTATGTTGTTATCGCCCCAATGGTCTCCACCATCTAGAATGTAGAGTTGGTTGTTTTGGGGATTATGGACGATCGTACGTGACCATCCCATCTTCTCTGAAGATAGAGTGATTGGTGATGCCGAATCTTCAGTATAGGCTCCGGTTGTCTCATCTATCATACCAAAGTGGAAATAGTAGTCTGCATCATCCTCGTTCCAGTGTTCCTCGACAAAGAATAGGTGGCTATCATGAATCATCAGGGAGTCAACGTATCCCAACCAAGAATCTGGCCCTTCTGAATCATCTGCGATATCCACATGGGTCAAAGACCCTTCAGTAATATTACACCTATAGATACCCTCTTCATGGGCGCTATCGTCGGATCCTCCCTCGGGCCACCAGGTGAAGTATAGCCATCCAGAGGCCTCGTCTACAGCAAAACTACGTATCTCACCAAATCCGGCGTCAGCGTCCAGATCTGGTACTATCTGGAAAGTGACATCCTCAAATGGATCATCTTGAGTATGGTCGATGTCTGCCCAGAATATAGAGTTCGCGCTCTGTGTTGAGATGAAAACCCTTGATTTATTGTCACCGAGATCGATGACCTCAATCCAGTGTATTAGCCCTCCATAGAGTCCCGTAGTGTCCGGATTAACGAAGTCTAGGCTCGCTCCCCTTGTGGCTAGCGAGGTTAACAACGTACTGGGCAATGCTATGGATAAGGCAAGGAGTAAGGAAATCACAAATGTAAATGTACTTCTCATATCCTATCACCTCCCCTTAAAACTTCAATTATTTATAATGATTTTACAGCTGCGAGGTAAAAGCGATGGTATATATTGTTACCCTTTAAGTAAGAGAGTGGGGAAATTTGATGGGACTATGATGTCTATTGATCGGTGTAATGGACTTGTATGGATCACTGATTAAAAAACAAGGAATCTATCAGGTTTGTAGCCCATCAGTTTGTGTTGCAAGAAGGGTTCGATGCAAAAGCCTCTCCCACGGTTGGAAGACGAGGATCTCTATACTGTGGGAGCCACTTTAGTGGCGATCAGGAATAGTGGAGTATTTCGAGGACAAGTAACTGAGGTGACACTATTGAGCGAACGGCCGTACAGTTTCTGAGGAGGGAAGGGTATGGTCATGTGGATTAGTAGATTGGGAAAAATATACTCCTATATGGGATCCATCTTCATGTGGTTTAAGATAGGACAATTACAGATAGAATGGGTCAGTTTTGACCTGATCGACACTAAGAATATATTATTGTCCTCTTAGGAAAGGGGGACAGTGTTGATGGCTGAAAAGGACTTCAAGACTAGGTTGGATAAATTGATGACAGAGAAGGAAGCGGTAGCCACCTTCTTGCATGACGGAGATTCATTTACCTTGGGAGGGGCTCTTGCCAGTAGGAGATGCTTCTCTGTGGCACGTGAAATGATACGTCAGAAGAAAAGGGATCTGACGTTTGTTGATACGGCTGCTGGGGTTGAGACTACGATGATGGTAGCTGGCGGCTGTATTAGCAAATTGCGACTCGGGTATTTCTTGATGCGCACAGCTGGTGTGAAAATCGACGACACTATATTACGCGCTATGAGAGATGGTGTGCCCAATCCGCTTGAGGTAGAGGACTTTACTCAGTACCAATTGGCCATGGGATTCATGGCGGCTTCGATGGATATCCCATACATGGTAACGAAGTCAGGATTGGGTGCGGACTATCTAAAATACAACAAGACCATAAAGATGGCCAATGATCCGTTTGAGAACAAACCCATAATCATGGTTCCTGCAATTAGCCCTGATGTTGGTTTTTTCTGCGTCCAGAGGGCGGATCGTCGTGGTAATGCACAGGTGTTTGGAGATATCTGGGCGGATGATGTTAAGTCTCGGGCCTGCAAGCATGTGGTTATCATCACAGAGGAATTGGTTTCCACCGAGGTAATCCAGAAATATCCGGCTAATACGCTGATTCCATCGTATTGTGTTGATGCTGTGGTTGAGGTGCCATTTAATTGCCATCCCATGAGTTGCTATGGGTGCTATGGAGGTTATTTCGCCGACTACACTTCATTTATTCAATTTGTGCTTGCCTTTGGTACTTACGAAGGGGCATTGAGGTGGTTAGATGAATGGGTTTATGGTACTGAGGACCAGTTTGAATACTGTGAAAAGGTAGGGTGGAGGAACCTGATGAGGTTGGTCAAGATGGAACGTAGCATTAATAGGTTGCCTGAATAGGAGAGAAACGATGAACCAAGAATTAAAGGAAATGAAGTCGCAGTATACACCTGAGCAGCTTGCTGCTTGTGCTGGAGCCAGGGAAGTGAGAGATGGTGAGGTTGTGATAGTGGGGGTTGGATTGTCCAATCTCACGGGTGCCATAGCAAAGCTTGTACATGCCCCCAATGCTATATTGGTCACAGAGGCTGGTTACATTGATTTCAAAGGTATCGCAACAATGGTCTCTCCTGATGATCCCTATGGTGGTACGTTGTGTACGTGTCATACTTCCCTGACTCAGGTGTTTTCTGATCAACAGCGTGGATTTATGGATGTGGGTTATGTTTCCTTTGTACAAATAGATAAGTACGGCAATGTGAATACAACCGCGTTATTTGGCAGCGGAGACTATAACAAACCAGAGCTTAGGTTACAGGGTAGTGGTGGTGGAGGTGATATTTCTTCGTCTGCCAATAGGTGTGTATATATTAATGTCATGCGGGATACTGGGCAATTTGTAAATAAGCTCGATTTCATGACCTTTCCTGGATTTCTTGATGGCCATGATAGCAGACAGAATGCTAATCTGTCTGGTGGAGGTCCTTCCGCTGTAATAACAGACCGAGGAGTATTTCGATTCGAGGAAGAAAGCAAAGAAATGTACCTCTCTGAAGTATTCCCGTGGGATGAGGATAACGTTGAAGAGATTAAAGGTATGGTGGAGTGGAATTTGAAAGTGACTGAAGATTTACAGGTGATCGATCCTCCACGTCCTAAGGAGATGGAGGCTATTAGGCTGTTGGATCCGGGCGAGACCTGGACTATACCTAATCTAATGGAAAGGCCTACTAGCAAAATCCTACTATTCGGTGGATTACTTGAAGGTAAAAGGACTTTCGAGATGTACGATAAGATAGGGGAGCTTTATGAATCCTCTTGGAGAATCATGTTGAACAAGAGACTTCCGATTTGATGATTTGACTGATTATCAAGCCTTGTATTCTGGTCGGCACCTCGGACGCGAAATGTGACTAGTAGTAACGTATACTAAGCGATTTCCCAACAATCCATAAATTTGTTGTGGGGCTGAGGATAAGTTAGTCTTTGGTTAGGTGTTCTGGGGGTGGTGGGAGTTGAGGGTGCACCTTCAGGATATTCTCTCGGCGGATAGATACTGTGCCAGGTTTTGCCCTATGTGGCTTGGTAACATAGCGTGCTTGCGTATATGATACTGATGTCATGCCATCATAACGAGCTTTGCTGTGATAGGCTGCTATAGCGGCAGCGCGTCTGAGTGTGTTACGATCGGGAGATTCTCCATACCTTGCTTTTAGTATCACATGGCTTCCTGGCATTCCACTCACATGGAACCACCAGTCATTGTTCTCAGCAATATCTAAGCTAAGATGGTCATTATCCCTATCGCTCTTGCCAACTAGTACGATCCACCCTCCAGTGAGTTCGTATCGGTGGATACCGTGTAAATCCTGTTCCATATCCATTAATAAAGGCTATATCAGTATCATGTACTGTAGTAAAAATGCTGAAGTTGAGGAATCGAGAAGAACAGTATACACACGCTGTAAATTCACAAACTTATAGATAACCAACTAGCTTGACTTCCCTCCTTGTTTGCCAAGCTTCAAATGAGGGTAGGGGAGACTTTAGTCTCCTCATCGACCACCAGTCATTGTTCTCAGCAATATCTGAGCTAAGGTGGTCGTTATCCCTGTCATTCTTGCCGACTAGTACGACATATCCTCCAGCGAGTTCGTATTGGTGAATGCCTGATATATCCTGTTCTATATCTATTAATAAAGGCACTCAACAAGAGATGTGATTTCAGTCCTAGTCTATATTGATCTCTTTTAAAGACGTGGCCCTTTCTTTACCGTTCATAACATAATGTTCAGCAATCCAGATTGCATATTTCTCCTGTTCCTCAGACATTGTCTTAATGACCTTGGCTGGTACTCCCATTGCTAATGCGTTTGCTGGTATTTGTTTCTTCTGTGGTACTACAGATCCTTCTCCAATGACTGCACCCTTACCAATACTTGAGTAGGTAGCTACAAGTGATCCGATGCCAATAGTAGCATTATCTTCAATGGTTGCCGCATGTATTACCGCTCTATGACCAATTGTTACATTATCGCCTATCTTGGTGATCGAATCTGGACTGGTGTGTATCACAGTCTGTGATTGGATATTCACTCCTGTCCCGATGATTACCGGTGCCACATCTGCTTCGATAACCACGTTATCAAAGATGCTGCAATCCTTGCCTATTCTGACATCTCCTATGATGATTGCAGATGGTGAGATGTATGCCACCTCTGGGTGTATACAGGGACGTTTATCCTTGAATTCGTATAAAGGCACGTTTTCTTCCTCCATATTTGTGCGATGTTTAGAATATATCGCCTATGTATAAGGTGTGTTCCCTGAGTATGGTTCATGATAGCACATATTGAGAAAACCATTGACTGAGCCGCCCATTAATGAAGCTTCCATATAACGTTTTCTACTGCTGTAGTGCATAAACGGTTATAAATTAGTCTTACCTCTGTGCCTTTTATCACATACTAGAATCATTGTAATGAGTAAAATAGGGAACTGGATGGTTAATGGAGAGGGCGGGCAGTGGTTGAGGGGATAATCTGGGCTATTCCGCTTAGAGGTTTTGGAGCACTACTTCTCTGCTTGGCCCTCTCCTTAAGAATGCGAATAATGAATAGAAAACTGATATGGGTTCTTGAGTGATTTACTTGCTGGTAATCTTTCTTTTATGTATGAATTGCCCAGAAGGAGGTATAGAAATGAACAACATCCTGTTGTTTGGAATAGTGGTGGCGAGTCTTGTAATACTAGTTGCTGCACTTGCTATCCCTGCAGTAGCCTATGAAACAAATGACAATGAAGAGTCAATACCTGCTGAAGACGCATGGTATGAAATGAGTACAGCTTGTTGTGCTGGTGACTGGGAGAGGATGCGTGAAATCGGCGAGGAAATGCATTGGAAGTATGACAGAGGAATTCCCTACGATTATGGTACATATGGTTTGGGAAATGAACGGGGCTATGACTAATACTTGCGGCGATGGCATCATATGAGTGGATATACGACTTGGAGTGGCATGGGACATCGGTAGTACTTTATGACACCGGTGGGGGCACATGAGTTTTAGGTTCTTTAACCAAGTATGGTTTGATCTGTTGGTTGGTATGATTTGGGGGTGAAGTATGTGGTATTGCGGAGGAGACATGGGATTATGGATGCTCTTTGGTAGTATATGGATGGTTGTATTCTGGGGATTTGTTATTGCCCTAGTTGTTTGGGGAATAAGAAAGCTGACCGAGCGAAATACCCTAGAGTCAGTGAAGGTGTGTAGCCAGGATCCATTGGAGATAGCCAAAGAGCGTTATGCTAGAGGGGAGATCTCTAAGGAGGAGTTCGAACAAATAAGGAGAAGTCTACGTCCGTAGGTATTCTATTACTCAAGCTATGAAGAGGGGCTGAGGCAGTGGCAAGCGCTAATTGCCTGGTTTGGATCACGGGACAGCCAAGCCATGGAGTGTCTGGAAGAGGATTTGGAAGAATGCCTGATGCGCCTTAAATTCCCTGAGGGACAGTGGAAGATCATAAGGACAACCAATCTCCTTGAGAGGAACTTTGGCTAAGGCAGGAGACGAACAAAGGTGATGCCTAGCTTCCCTCTGGAGAGGGCTTCCATAATACTAGTCTATGCTACTTTGATAGCTGTATTCCAGCGATGGAAGGGAGTGGAGATGACACAAGATATCTGATGGGAGTTAGAAACCTTAAGGTGAGAGGCTTTAGGAGAGCGAATATTATAGGCTGATCTAGAGCTTGTGTACGCTTAACAGGGTGAGCAATCACAGGGTTTTACACCAATAATCTTACAGGAGAATTGGGACTTGGTCCACTAGAGGAGAATTATTAATACTGTAGAGCCTTTATTTGCGAATCTGTAAAACAACCTGGTAAGGGGCTTCCTATATGAGGAGCAACCTAACTGAGTTTAAAGGAAAATGAACTTTATTCTTGAAGACCATGGCACCTATAAGAAGATTATCCTTGTGTAATATGCGATTCAAAGGCATAGATGAGATAGAATCGAAGAAAACGAGGCCATATATAGGCATATCTCTCCCTTGTTTTCTTTTGCTGAAAGAACCTGTTAATGTGCCTGGTAACCATCTGACAGGGCCTTCATAAAAGTCACCAGTGCAGCCTCTTCTTCGGCTGTTAGACCAAGGTTTCCAAGTTCGTCAACATTCACATTGCCAGAGTATTCCGGTTTTGGCCATTCTTTCACATCGCGGGTATTGTAGAAATGTACTATGTCCTCAAGTGACTTGAAGTAGCCATTATGGCCATAAGCCTTAACAAAATCCTTGTCGGGTTTTAGATCAACATTTCTAAGTGTCGGGACTTTGAATTTGCCCAACTCCTTTTCGTAAACCTCGGTATTAGTGCCAGCTTGTTCCAAGAACCCTCCTAACCCATAGTCAATCCATTCCTCCCCATCAGGATTCCACTTCCTGGGCATTGAATAAAACGGGTTATCCGTATTTTTAGGTATCCCAAGATTATCATATGTAAAATCAGTAAATAGAGGCGGTTCATTTTCAGGGCCAGGTTTGCTAATATGACACGCCGAACACTTGGCTTTGCCTTCAAATAGCTCCAACCCCAATAACTCATCATCTGTAAGTTCAGCCTTTCCGGCAAGGTAATAATCGTACTTTGAGCTAAATGGATTTACTTCCAAACTTCTCTCGTATGCTGCGATAGAGCGAGCTATCCTCTCATAAGTCCCTACCACATCCTTGGTGAAGTTCAAGGAGCCGGGGCCCCATACTTCCTCAAAAAGATCAGCATAGTCAGACCGTGCAACCCTGATGCACACCAGACGTTCATTCGGCATATTCTGCTCCAGAGGGTTCAAAAAAGGTCCTTGGGCTTGTTCAGCCAATGGATCACCCAATGTCCAACCGGCAGCCCGTCCATCCCAGAACATCCCACCAATCCACGAATCTATATCTTCGTCGTAATGGAGAATTGGCGCCTCTCCTGCATAGGCAGAAGAGGGTGGTTTTCTATTACCGAAACGAGTTGGCACAACTCCTGGATAAACAGATATCGATGCATTTATTTCCGAGTCAGGTCCCACAAATCCTACCTCAGGGCCATGGCAAGTCGCACAAGACATCTGCCTGTTGGATGAAAGGTTTGAGTCGAAGAAGAGGTGCTTCCCAAGCTCCTCAATTGGTGTAAGCGTAGGTGACTCAGGGCTGAAGTGCGAAGGAATCGATGCTACTGGAAGAAATGACACTAACCCTGAAACCATTAGGATAATCAATGCCCAATTCATCGAAACCATCCTGACAAAATTTTACACTGATTGAAAGATTGTCTTGAAATTATCACATTTATTACCGGTTGTCTACTGTAGATTTAATAATATACATTGCTATTGATCTTCAAATGAAAAAACGATTAGTCCTTTAGCTCCGAAAGAGTCTCTTTCGGAGCTAACTATGGCGTGTTCACACTAAGTAATGTATTGGTAATCAGAGCGAAATAGATAAAAGACATGAATACTACATCGAGCTTATCGAATCGAGAGAAGATTCTACGATAACCTTTAAGCCTCCTAAAAATCCGTTCTACCTCGTTTCGCTTCTTGTACATTTCTCGATCGTATTGCCAGGGGGAAATTCGGTTCGCCTTGGGGGGCACCACTGTAGTCATTCCAAAATCCAGGACCAGCTGACGAGTTTCCTAACCCTCATATGCCCGATCCATGATAACGAAATCTGCTTGTAGGTCTGTAGCGTTTAACAACTCTCTGCCCGGAGCTGCATCATGCACATTACCTGGAGAAAGCGAGAAATTCACCGCTACCCGAGGACCCGCGGCAACCATATGAATTTTGGTGGTCCATCCTCCTCTTGATTTGCCGATGGCTTGTGGACCGTTTTTATTAGAGCGCCTGTACCATCGGGATGCACCCTCACAATTGTGCTGTCCAGTGATACCGCTTCAACTCGAATTCTGATGATGTTCTCACGCTGTAGTGCCTCGAAGATGCGATCTAGAACTCCGTTTTTTACCCATCGGTTCATGCGTGTATAAATCGTGTGCCACTTACCAAATCTCTTTGGTAATCCCCTCCATTTGCATCCGTTCTCCGCAACGTAAAGGATAGCATTCAGAACTTGTAGGTTTTCA
>JAXHVC010000246.1:0-6965 GCA_034189315.1 Chloroflexota bacterium
CTTGGTTTATATCAAAACACAAGGGGGAACCTCATGGAAGAAGGCCAAGCACAATGCCCGTGGTGTGGTGATACGGTGGTGGCACTATTAACCGTTACCACCAATCAGAATGGTGAGGTAAAAGTGAGAAAGTGTCCTAAGTGCGATACCATTCTGTCTGCCTATCTTGCGGAAGGGGGGACAGTATTGAAAAAGGTTCGTACTTTCGCTGGATAGCGGAATGACTCCTAGCATCTTTTGATTGTCGTGGTCGTCGAGCTATGTATGTATAGTTAGCTATGGTTTATACGAGTAAGGGAGATGTTTGTTATGAGTGATGAGCAGAGTGCCGTGCAGATGAGTGAAGGCACAATAACCGGGCAATCGCTGATGGATTGGACCCAAAGAATTGGTACCAAACTACGTATCGGAAATATTTTTAATCAGTTGGCTTCGTATGAGGCTATAAGGAACTATGTAAATGGCATAGGGGATGTTAACCCTCTATTCCGTAATGATGAGTATGCTAATGGGACTAAATATAAGGCTGTCATTGCTCCCCCAAATTGGTGTTATAGTGTGTTCCCTACATGGGTGTTGCAGGGATTGGCCGGTATTCATGCGTTTCATTCTGGTAACGAATGGGAGTTTTACAAGCCTATCTATGTTAATGATAAGATCACACCTGAATGTATCTTCACCGGATTTGATGTTAAAACCAGCAAATTTGCTGGAAAGATGGTCATGGAGTATCAAAGAGCTAATTTCTACAATCAACGTAGTGAGCTCGTGGCTAAGACCGATCTCTGGATTGTAAGGGCGGAGAGACACACTGCTAGGAAAGAAGGCAAATACTCTCAGATTGAATTACCACATCCCTGGACAGAACAGGAATTGAAAGAAGTGGATGAGGCTGTGCTTGCTGAAGAAGTCAGGGGTGCTAACACGCGCTATTGGGATGATGTTGAGGTTGGTGAGGAGTTACAGCCGGTAGTGAAAGGCCCCTTTGGATTGACTGATATGATTGCCTACTGTGTTGGGGCCGCACCGGTTCAGATAGCAGCTCATGGGGTTCAATTGCGTGAGTATCGTAAACACCCTGCTTGGGCTTTTAGGGATACTCAAACCTGCGCTTGGGAACCGGTATATGGTGTGCACTATAACAAGGCAGCTGCTAATGCTGCAGGGCTTCCTTATCCCTATGATGTTGGTGCGCAACGTCAGGGATGGCTAATCAACCTATTGACCAATTGGATGGGTGATGAGGGATGGTTAAAGAAGAACTATGCAGAGTATCGGCGGTTTGTCTACCTTTCCGACGTTGTTTGGTTTACCGGTAAAGTGACCAAGAAATACGTTGATGAGAGCGGCGAACATTGTGTGGATATCGAGACGCATGCTGTAAACCAGAGGAAAGAAGATACTATGCCTGGCTATTCAACGGTGGTTCTACCATGTAGAGAAGAGAACACATGGCCATTGGAGAATAGGCTACCCAATGATGAGTTGAGAGGTACTGGGAAATAGAACGCGATTTCTAGTAACAGGAGAGCATATGGATCTCGATAGGGTTATTTATAAGAAGGATGGCAATATTGTAAGGATTACTCTGAACTATCCGGAGAAGTTGAATGTATGGGATTTTCCAGGGCAGGGTGGTCTAACTGATCAGTTCTATTCTGTGCTGAGAGATGCTGAAGATGATGACGATATAAAGGTTATCGTAATAAAGGCGGCAGGCCGAGGGTTCTCTGCGGGACATGATTTGAATACAGTTGGATTCGTTTATGGGATAGGCACTGGTAAGCCGGATGAGCGGCGTGCCAGTGAACGAATACGGTTGAAAGTTGACCGAGCTTGGATGGATAACCAGCAAAGGTTGTTTCTGTGTCCCAAGATCACCATAGCTCAAGTGCATGGATATTGTGTAGGAGAAGGATTCTACACAATGCAGCTTTGTGATCTTGCTGTAGCCTCGGAGGATGCTCAGTTAGGTCATACGGAACAGAGATTGGGTTTTTCTGGTAGTGGTATACCATCTATTCCAGTGTTGATCATGACTGTAGGTATGAAGAGGGCAATGGACCTTCTTATCACAGGTAGGTTGATTAGTGGTACGGAAGCAGAGAAGATGGGGTTGGTCAATAAGGCAGTTCCTATGGATAAGCTGGACGAGGAAGTGGATAGATTGGCAACGGCTGGCGCCCTTCTTCCCAGAGATGGAATTGCCATTGGCAAGGCGACTCGCCATATGATATATGACTCGCTTGGGCTGACTAGTGGTTTTGCCCAAGGCTACTATTCCCATTCCTTCTTTACCAACTTGAGATGGGAGAATGATGAGTATAATTTCTTCCAGCAAAGGAGGGATAAGGGGACTAAAGAAGGATTTCATGGTAGGGATGAACGATTTGCTGGTCTTGTGTAATACATAAGATTATGGTTCTTTGGGTTGGACTCTTGATCATAAAGGGGTAACGATGGACCAAAATAGTGAGTTTAAAACAATCATTTATGAAAAAGAAGGTAATGTTGCTCGGATTACATTTAATAGACCTGAGAAGTTGAATGCTTGGGATTTTCCTGGGCAAGCAGGTTTGACAGATGATTTCTATGCAGCGTTAGGTATTGCAGAAGAAGATGATGATGTGAAGGCTATTGTAATAAAGGGTGCTGGCCGAGCCTTCTCTGCTGGGCATGACCTGAATACTGTGGGGCATGTCTATGGCATGGGTACGGGTAAAGAGGGAGAACGCAGGGCCAGCGAACGGATAAGACTTAAAGTTGATAGAGAGTGGCTTGTAGGACATCATCAGCGGCTATTTTTGTGTCCCAAGATAACAATTGCTCAGGTCCATGGCTATTGTGTTGGGGAGGGGATCATGATGTTGTGTTGCTGTGATCTGGCTGTTGCTACAGAGGATGCCCAGATTGGGCATACGGAACAACGTTTGGGTTTTGCTGGTAGTGGCGGTGGCACGATACAACTGCTGATTTTAACAGTAGGTCTGAAGCGAGCACTGGATATGCTTCTCACTGGGAAGTTGATCGATGGTAGGGAAGCGGAGCAGATTGGTCTTGTGAATAAAGCTGTACCATCAGATAAACTTGAAGAGGAAGTAGATAGGCTGGCCAATGCCGTATGTCTACTTCCTAGAGATGGAATTGCAATTGGTAAAGCAACTCGCCATATGGTATACGATTCTCTGGGTATAAATGCTGGTTTTACACATGGCTACTATTCTCATACGTTCTTCACCAATCTCCGGTGGGAGGATGACGAATATAATTTCTTCAAGGAGAGAAGGGATAAGGGCACCAAGACAGGTTTTCACAAGAGAGATGAGAGGTTTTCTGGGCTTGTATAAACTAGTCTCGATAAGCTTGTGTAATCAGGGAGGAGGCCCCAATTGTGGGGCCTTCGTCATTAAAAGCGCAGCTATTGATTACATGAAAATGGTTTGTCTCTATTGAGTTGCGTCCCGTGTACCTCCGTTGTACAGGATTATATGATCCTGTGGTGGGATGAACTTGGTCAAAGGGTTGGGACTTGATATGGCCAGGTGCAGTGTTATACTAAGCACGGCCAATATAATAAACGTTTATCCTGTCTTGATATCATTAAACATGTGTGGACTCATACCTTGGTGATAAGGAATCAACGTCTCGCTTTTTTCGATGACGATCTTCTATTGGTTCAAGTAATTAATTAGGTCTGGAGGAATGATGTTAGACGAGCTTAAGGTATTTACAGGAAATGCTCATCCTACACTAGCGCAAGGAATATGTGAGCACCTAGGCATACCATTAGGCGATATGGAGGTCTTTGAGTTCACTAACGAGAATATCTTCGTACGTGTCAAGGAGAACGTAAGGGAGAGAGATGTATTCGTATTGCAACCTGTATGCTCTCCAGTGAACGATAATCTGGTTGAACTACTCATCATACTAGATGCAATGAAAAGGGCATCTGCCGGTCGAATAACTGCTGTCGTGCCATACTATGGATACGGGAGAACCGATAAAAAAGATCAGCCACGTGTTCCAATAACCGCGAGGCTAATAGCTGATCTACTGACTGTTGCTGGAGCGGATCGTCTACTCACTGTTGATCTACACGCTGGGCAGATACAGGGTTTCTTTAGCATACCGGTTGATGAACTCACTGCGTTATATACTCTACAACACTATTTTGAAGAGAAATGCCTAGATGGCAAACTAGTGGTAGTAGCTACAGATATAGGGATATCTAAGCGTGCTAGGGATTTGGCGGAAAGATTGGGCACTCCATTGGCGATTGTAGAGAAACGGCGTGTTGGTAATGTGGATAAAGCGTTGACTCTTAATGTCATCGGCGAAGTAGAAGGAATGCGGGCTCTGGTTGTTGATGATGAAATAGACACCGCCGGTTCACTAATGAAAGTGGTTGAGGCTTTGCAGTGTCGTGGCGCAACTGAGGTATATGCCTGTTCTACTCACGCTGTCTTCTCTGGACCTGCTGTCGAAAGGATTATCCAATCTCCGATTAAGGAAGTGGTTGTGACAGATACAATTCCGGTTCCTCTAGAGAAGAGGGCAAAGAATATTACTGTTCTTCCCGTTGCGTCTCTTCTGGGCGAGGCGATTCAGCGTATTCACACAGGGAGATCTGTGGGTGCTATGTTTGAATAGTAGATACTAATATGTTGTGTGTGGGCTTGGCGCGAGAGGTTCCCTATGTCTTGATTCATGGGCGCCGAAGGAGGATAAAACGAGATGTTCAAGTGGCTAACGAATCTTCTCGATTCAAACGAGAAGGAACTCAAACGGCTACATACCGTTGTTGAGGATATCAATTCGCTTGAGCCAGACTTTGAAGGTTTGTCTGATATTGCTCTCCGTGCCAAAACAGATGAGTTCAAGAAGCGACATAGTGATGGCGAATCATTAGATTCCCTCCTACCAGAGGCCTTTGCAGCTGTGAGAGAGGCAGCTAAGAGAACCCTTGGGCAGCGGCACTTCGATGTCCAATTAATGGGTGGAATAGTGCTTCATCAGGGGAAGATTGCGGAAATGAGGACTGGTGAGGGAAAAACCCTTGTGGCAACCCTACCACTCTACCTTAATTCTCTCACAGGGGACGGATGTCATTTGGTCACCGTGAATGATTATCTCGCAAAGCGTGATCCGTATTGGATGGGACCCATATACAACTTGCTGGGTGTGAGTGTCGCGTGCGTACAGCATGAGGTTTCCTATTTGTATAATCCCGAGCATGAATCAGAAGATGAGAAATGGAACTGGCTCCAACCAATATCGCGTTGTGATGCCTATAAGGCTGATATTACTTATGGTACCAATAACGAATTCGGTTTTGATTACTTACGAGATAATCTGGTACCGGAGCTTTCGCGATGTGTGCAACGAGGTTATAACTACGCCATTGTTGATGAAGTGGACAATATTCTTATTGATGAGGCAAGGACACCACTCATAATAAGTGGCCCTGCGCGCGAGGCGTCCAATAAATATCAGGCGTTCACTAAAATAATCCCCAACTTGGTTAAGGATGAGGACTATACCATCGCCGACAAGGAAAAAGCGGTCACACTAACGGAAGAGGGAACAACTAAGGTAGAGAAGCTACTTAGATCTGAAGGACTGTTGAAGGCACCAAACATATATGATCCTAGTAATTATTCTCTCACTAACTATCTCCAAAGTGCGCTCAGGGCACATATTATGTTTAAGCGAGATCGTGACTATGTGGTGAAGGATGGGCAGGTCATCATAGTAGATGAGTTTACCGGACGCCTTATGCCTGGCCGTAGGTATTCGGAAGGTTTGCATCAAGCTCTCGAGGCCAAGGAAGGTGTTAGAGTTCAACAGGAAAGCATGACTTTGGCGAGTATCACGTTTCAGAACTATTTTAGAATGTATAAGAAGTTGGCCGGTATGACTGGCACTGCTGTCACCGAGGCGGAGGAATTTCATAGGATATACAAGCTTGATGTCGTTGTGATCCCGACTAATAGACCTATGATTCGTCTTGAACATTCGGACCTTGTGTATAAAAACGAAGAGGCGAAATTTCGTGCAGTAGCAGATGAGGTTGCAGAATTACATGAAAAGCAATGTCCAGTATTAGTTGGCACCGTTTCTATCGAGAAATCGGAGCTCATAAGTGAGATGCTTAAAAGAAATGGCATTCGGCATCAAGTCCTAAATGCGAAAAACCACGAAAAAGAAGCTGCTATTATCGCGCAGGCGGGACGTATGAGCGCTGTTACTATTGCGACGAATATGGCGGGGCGAGGAGTGGACATAATTCTTGGTGGTATGGAAGATGGTCGTGACGAAAAGGCGCGAGAGGAAGAGCATGAAAGAGTGGTCGAACTGGGTGGCCTTCATGTCATAGGTACTGAGCGGCATGAGGCTAGGCGAATTGATAATCAGCTAAGAGGAAGGGCTGGGCGGCAGGGTGATCCTGGCAGTTCGCGTTTCTATGTTTCCCTGGAAGATGATGTAATGCGCAGATTTGGAGGGGATAGGGTTAAAGGTCTCATGGAATGGGCAAAACTGGATGAGGATACTCCTATCGAACACTCCATGGTTAATAGGGCTATTGAGGGGGCACAGGTAAAAGTCGAAGGATATCACTTTGACCTCAGAAAGCATCTCGTTGACTATGATGATGTGGTGAGTAAGCAACGGGAGGTTATATACGGAGAGAGACGGAAGATACTCGAAGGGATTGATCTAAAGACCAATATACAGAATATGGTTAGAGAAGAGCTTCAAGGCCTTGTTGACTCATGTCAAACAGATGGGATAATCGACGCGGAATCGTTGCTTAAGGAAGTAGGGATGATTTTCCCCATACCTGCAAACATGACTGCCGTAAGTATCAGTGAAATGGATCTCGACGAAATTATAGATAAGCTGGATCAGCATGCGTTAGCATTTTATGAGGAGAGGGAGCAGAAAGTGGGTGCGCAGGATATGAG
>JAXHVC010000247.1:0-5460 GCA_034189315.1 Chloroflexota bacterium
CAAGAAAGACGTGGGTAATCTTACCCAAGTAGAAACCAGCGTCCATCTAAAGGATATGCCAGGAAGCATTGCCATTGGCCATACTCGTTGGGCAACACATGGAGGTATAAATGTCTGCAATGCCCATCCCCACCTCGATTGTAAGGGTAGGGTTGCAGTTGTGCATAACGGGGTAATTGAGAACTACCAAGAGCTGAGGCAGCAACTCCAACAGAGGGGACATGTTTTTGCATCTCAAACAGACAGCGAAGTGATTCCTCATCTTATCGAGGAATTCATGGACAATGGAATGCCACTAGAAGTAGCTGTATCATCTGCATCTGCAGAGCTCCAAGGATCCTTTGCCTTCCTAGCCATTGCGGTCAAAGACCCAGGTAAGATGGTCGGAGCCAAGAGAGATAACCCCTTAGTACTAGGAGTGGGTAATGGTGGAGTCTTCGCCTCCTCGGACTGTATCTCGTTTCTGGAACATACAAATGAGATTATCTATGTAGAAGATGGTGAAGTTCCGGTCGTTAGTAGTAATGAATTCTTCTTTGTCAAGGAAGGCAATGGCAGGATCAAAAAGGAACCTACTAAGGTAAGTTGGCAACATCAGGATGTGCAAAAGGGTGTACACCCTTACTTTATGATGAAGGAGATCATTGAGCAGCCTCAAGCTGTGAGGCGCGCAGTAGTACAAGATAGAGACATATTCACCGAACTTGCGATGGATATTCTCCGAGCTAATCAGGTAATCATAACTGCATGTGGCTCATCCAGATATGCAGCATTAGTAGGTAGATATCTCTTTTCCAAGATCGGCGGGAAGTTCTGCGATGTAGTAATGGCACCTGAGTTCCATTACTTCTCCGATTCCGTGGATAAGAACACCTTGGTGATAGCAGTCTCTCAAAGTGGCGAAACAGCGGATGTTGTCGAAGGTGTGAAAAGGGCTTCTGCAAATGGAGCGAAGGTCTGTTCCATAGTCAACAGAGATGGCACAATCCTCTCCAATCTTAGCGATAAGGTAATTCAATTAAACGTAGGGCCGGAAATCGCGGTAGCAGCAACGAAATCGTTTTCTGGACAGCTTGCCATATTCTATCTACTCTCCTACGCCATGGTAAATCGATTCTCGACTGGTGTTCAAAAGATCAAGGAAGTATCCAAGGCTATGGAAACAGTGATAGACTATAATAACGGTAATCTAGAGAAACTAGCCAAACAGCTTAAGGATAGCCCTGATTTCTATTTCATAGCTAGAGGCACCAACTTTGCCATAGCGTCAGAAGGTGCATTGAAGCTCAAGGAGATTTCCTATATCCATGCTGAGGGATTGCCAGCAGGAGAACTAAAACACGGAACCATCGCTCTTATAGAGGAGAAAACCCCAGTAGTTGTGATATGTCCTAAGGATCATACATTCTCAGAAACACTCACTAACGCGATCGAAGCAAAATCTAGAGGTGCCTATATCATTGGGGTTTCTGACGAAGAGAATGAGGCTTATGATTCCTGGATCAAGATACCACCGGTTGAAGAGATGTTTTATCCAATGGTAGCCGTAATTCCACTCCAGCTACTAGCCTATCACGCTGCAGTATGTCGGGGTAACAATCCAGACAGACCCAGAAACCTGGCAAAATCCGTTACAGTAAAATAGGAGGGTATATTGAAGAGGGTTGTCCTCACCGGCGGGGCAGGCTTTATTGGATCACACCTGGCCGACGAATTAGTAGAGAGAGATTACTTCATCACTGTTCTTGACGACCTATCCAGCGGACAACTGGAAAATCTGGAGGAACTGCGAATCAATAGTAAAAAGGTTGAATTTATTCAGGGTACTATAACAGATCTATCCCTCCTGAAGAGCCTCTTTAACAACAGTCTCTATGTATTCCATCAGGCAGCGATACCTAGTGTCCCACGAAGTGTAGATGATCCCATATCATCTCATGAAGTAAACCTGACCGGCACGCTAAATGTACTAATAGCCGCCCGCGACTGTGGCGTTAAGAAGGTTGTCTATGCATCATCTTCTTCCGCCTACGGAGATACGCCAACCCTTCCAAAGCATGAGGACATGATACCACATCCACAGTCACCCTATGCAGTAACCAAGTTGGCAGGGGAATACTACTGTGATGTATTCCAAGAAACATACGGACTTAGTACTGCTTGCCTAAGATACTTCAATGTCTATGGGCCCAGGCAAAACCCCGATTCTCAATACGCCGCAGTTATACCCAAGTTCGTAAGAAGTGCCCTTGACGAAAATAGCCCCGTGATCTTTGGAGATGGAGAGCAAACGCGGGATTTCACCTTCGTCAAGGATGTAGCAAATATGAACATCTTAGCCGCAGAAAACCAGAAAGCAACTGGGATATTCAACGTCGGTACTGGCGAAAGCATCAGCATCAATCAGCTTGCTCGATTAATCGTAGAAATCATCGGAAAAGATGTCCAGCCAGAACATCTTCCAGAGAGAACTGGAGATATCAAGCACAGCTTAGCAGACATCTCTAGAGCGAAAAGGATTGGCCATACACCCAAGTACAACCTAAGGCAAGGGTTAACAGAAACCATCAGGGCAACCATAGAAAAGGCTTAGTGCTTACCCGGAGGCAAAACACGCAATCCTCTCGAACCAATAAAAGCGACTGATGAAGTCGTATACATGGTCATATTATCCTCTTAATTCTATTCCATTATTCCTGGCGTAATATCTTTAATGCACACTCCTATTATACCTAATGTATCAGTATTACACTTGCTCACCATAATGCATCATCCAATTCCTCCACTTACTTTCAACTAAGACCACTTATTTTTTGTAACTAACGTAAACATTAAGTTCTTGCCCTTATCAGCCCTACCATTCTATGCTATAAAACAATACTTCATATTTGGCAATTCTATCCGGATTGCTGATGTAATATAGCTGTAATAGACAACCTATGTTCCAAGTTGATTTGTTATGATATCCCAAACATAAATGATTGGTAAAAATCATATTAAGAGGAATGTAAAAGTGTGTTCCCATTTTGATCTAAGATCGACCGTACCAACCAGGGAATCTCAAGCTTAGAATGTCTATTTGCAACCTAGAGAACTCCCTAACATAACTCAGACCAAGACAAAAGCACCCATTAACACCATAACATGCACAATTCCCGAGAGCCAGGTTGATAGCAATCCACTGTGAATAGATGAGTCGTTAATAACAAGTTCTAAACTCGGTTGCCATATTTCTATTTGTTAGGTCAACACGCTGCGTGCTTTTGAATAATGCGTCCACAGGTGTGATCCATAGAATAAGCGCTCGTGCGTAGATAAAAGCCAACTCTTAAAATCCGGAGTGAGAACGAGGAACATGAAGATAGCAATGCTAACTTCACTTAATGGTGGTGTAGGAACATTTGTCGCCAATCTATGTGAGGAGTTATCAAAATACCCAGATATAGATCAGATAGACATATTTGGTTACTCTGACTACAAGCGAATACCACTACCAGGCTTATCGTATAAAGTAAACATAAAAATGAATGAGAGAAGTCCCTACCTATTCACAATTAAAATACTTCGATGGATGCCTTATCTGGGGGATTATGACCTTATCCACACAAACCAGGCACACCTCTTTGGCCAAGTTTATTACGTAGCACGACTGTGGAAGATACCTTGTATATACACCACTGCATTCAATCCAGTTGATGAAATAAAAAATGCCAGTTTTCTAAAAAAACGCCTCCTAGGGATTGAAGCTAGTTGTATACGTTTTGCATCTAGAAAAGCCAATGTTCACCTAGCTGTTTCAGACTACTGCAGAAAGACGATGCAAGATGAGATGGGGATACTTCCACAGACAGTAATCTATCATGGAATAGACGATAAGCGATTTGCCTATTCAAAAGAAAAACGTGATAAGACCAGGAGTGCATTAAAGGTAGAGGATAATACAGCCCTACTGCTTTATGTCGGCATGCTTGAGACGCACAAGGATGTCATCACACTGATAGACACGATGTCACGATTAAAAACCAAATACACAAGTAGACCTATCACTTTAGTGATTGTGGGCAGAGGACCAGCCTATGCAGAGATTGCAGGCAGAGTAAGACAAAATGGACTTGAATCAACTGTTAATATAAAGACTGATGTAGTGCGAGATATCACAGAATACTACTCAGCAGCCGACGTGTTTGTGTTCCCCTCGCTTGGGGAGGGGTTTGGATTCGTCTTCTTGGAAGCAATGGCATGCGGATTGCCCATAATCGCCGCCAACGCAGGATCAGCTCCAGAAGTTATTGGAGATGCCGGGTTGTTATTTAAACCAAGAGACAGCGAAGAGCTTGCAGATAGAATCATTGAGATGCTAAACAATCAACAATTATACCGAGAGGTCAGAGAGAGTGGATTAGAAAGAGTCAAACAGTTCACATGGGAAAGAGCGGCAAAGCAATACTATCAGGTGTATGAACAGGTATTGGAGCACAGATAATTGAAGATCTTGGTAATTGCGAAATGGATGGTGAGATGGAATGGTGCCTCAAGAGTAGTCTACGAACTATCAAGACGATTTCAGATAGAGCATGATGTTAAAATAGCAGCATATATGGACTACATTGATCCTGAGTGGAAAAAAGGATTTGACATATATCCACTCAAGCACAAGGGACTTCTTGCACTGTCCGAGATAAGAAGGGTTGTGAAGGAATTCAAACCAGATATCATTCATAGTCACGACTGGATTGGATTACTCACACTACCATCAAGCATTCCACAGGTAGCAACCACACATAGTCACTGGCCAATGAGTTGGTTCTTCAGCCCAACAGATTTCATAGCAGGTATAATTCAGGGAATACCTAATGAGATAAAGTTACACCTAGCTGATAGGGTTGTCTCCGTATCAAGGTATGGTCAAGAAGTACTGCAGAATCGGTGGATAGAATCAGAAGTAATATACAATGGAGTTGATGCAGATTTCTTTACACCCACCGAGAAAATCCCGCTCAATCATCCCGCTGTCCTGTTTGTAGGCACTATAAGCCTAAGTAAAGCTGGACTTCTAACGGAGTTGATTGAACTTCTACATCAGCAACTACCTAGTGTTCATGTCTATGTAATCGGAGACCCAATAAACTCAGGCATTGTTCAGAGACTGAAAAAACTACCTAATACACACTGTCTTGGCGCAATAAAAAATGTTAAATCCTATTATTATGAATCCGATATTCTTTTATTCCCTTCGAGAGTGGAGATGTTTGGCTTGGTGCCAGCTGAGGCACAAGCGTGCGGATTGCCAATTGTAGCTTTCAATGTATGCTCACTCCCTGAAGTTGTAAAAAATGGTGAGACTGGGCTTCTGGTAGAAGAAGGTGATCTTCATGGGATAGTGGAGGGAGTGGTTAAAATACTACGCGACCATGACCTCAGAGGAAAGATGAGGAGAAACGGTATAGAACATACCAAACT
>JAXHVC010000248.1:0-5997 GCA_034189315.1 Chloroflexota bacterium
CCCTCTTACTTGGTAACAAATCCTCTTCATTACCACTTAGAAGATAGCGATTGTAATACTTTCGGAAGCTACGCCGGTCCGTGTCATAAAAAGCGTAGAATTCCTGGGCAAACCTGAATCGTGGGTGTTTCCCAGCTTTCACTAGTTCGTACTCGCGAATCAGGAATCTGTATTTCTGAAGATAGTTCCGCTTGATAGTATCATCTTGACTGTTGTTCCTCATGGACGAAAAGCCTCCTTCCCAGTAACCACTGGTAAACAGTATTTTCGTCCCCGAAATATCTAACATCTACAGAAAATGACATACCTCCTAAGAAACCGGAGGTTTCTTTTACTATAACCCGTGTCCCTCACGGGTCACGTGCTCGCAATGAACGTAAGAATAGACATAGTATCGTGCTATTTCCCTGTCATTGTGAACCAAAACTGGCGTAATTGCATAGGCATTTGTATAAACTGGTTTTGGAATGTTGGTGAGATGTCATTGGGCAGGGTGTTGACGGAATTGTGTTGTGATTGTATTATACTAATTATTTAGCATATACGCAGATGTTAATATTATGGGGTGTGGCATGGAGATGGCAGATCGATGTGAGATTCACATGGTCGATCAAGAAAAGGTGGATGAGACCAAGCGGCGCCTCCTTGATGATGAGATGTATATGCGTCTGGCACAGACGTTCTCCGCACTGGCGGACTCCAATAGGGCGAAGATCATATACAGCTTGGTTGGACAGGAATTGTGTGTCTGTGATATCGCTTGTGTGGTTGGCATATCGGAATCTGCGGTATCACAGCATCTTAGGATTCTCCGCACTTTGCGATTGGTGAAACAACGCAAGGATGGCAGGATGATGTACTACTCCTTGAATGATAATCACATAGAGACGCTCCTGGACGTTTGCCTGGAGCATATTCAAGATGAATAAACGGTGTTTGTTTTTCATCCGATGTTTTAGCTCCTGCGCATATAATAACATGTTTGCGTTTGGAGGAATTCGAGTGGTTCGGATTGAACGGTATTAAGGGGGGTGGTGATGACAAACGAAAGAACCATCAAAGTCACCGGAGTGGATTGTGCGGATTGTGCCCTCCACGTTGAGGATGCTGTTGGCAAGCTCAAGGGAGTCAAGTCTGCCAAGGTATATTTGGGGAGTTCTACATTGGTAATAGCCACGGAGACCGAAGACCTCGATATGAAAGCTGTGGCCAACAAGGTCAGACAACTGGGTTACGGTGTTGTGGAGGAAGAACCAGATGGAACGGTAACTATATATGTTGAGGGTATGGATTGCGCTGACGAGGTTGAGATTATTGATAAGAAGCTGAAGGGCATGACAGGGGTGATTGATTACCAAGTGAATTTGATGAATCAGAGCCTCAACCTGGTCTATGAGCCCTCTGTCGTTTCACCACAGGAAATCGTCCGAGCCATAGCTGAGACAGGTATGAAGGCGAGATTGGAGCAGACGAAGCCAAAGACTGGACCGTGGTGGCGAGAACCCAAAATGGTGCTCCTCTTTACCTCGGGGGTGCTAACACTTGTGGGCTTTGCCCTGGGCTGGTTAGGTCTATCTAACTGGATTACCAATATTGCCTTCGGCATGGCTATCGCAACAGGGGGATATTACCCGGCCAGGATAGGAATTGCTGGGTTACGTAGCTTGAAGCTGAATATCTATACCCTGCTCATCGTGGCGGCGATCGGAGCAATTACCCTTGGTCTGTGGCACGAGGCAGCCCTATTGGTATTCATATATTCTCTAGGTTCGGTCTTGGAAAGCTATGCTGTGGATAGGGCTAGGGGATCCCTGCGGGCGCTGATGGACCTTGTTCCTAGAGAGGCGCTGGTGAGGAGTAATGGCGAGGAGGAGCTACTGCCGGTCGAGGAGGTGAGGGTTGGGGACATCATCATAGTTCGCCCAGGCGAGAAGATTCCCCTTGATGGCGTCGTAGTGGCTGGTTCCTCAAATGTAGACCAGTCGCCCATCACCGGTGAATCTATACCCGTCAGTAAGTCCGAGGGTGATGAGGTCCTTGCTGCTACCATTAATCAGCGGGGTTCACTCGATGTGAAGGCTGTCAAGCTATCGAAGGATACCACCTTGGCCAAGGTGATCCACTCGGTAGAAGAGGCAGAGGCTAGGAAGTCTGGCTACCAGCGCTTCGCGGAGAGTTTCGGGAGGTATTATACGCCAGCGATGTTTGTCCTGGCCGCTTTAACTGCGGTTGTCCCGTTGGCTTTTGGCCAATCCTTCACACCCTGGTTCTATCGGGGATTGGTGGTATTGGTAGTATCCTGTTCCTGTGGCTTAGTCCTGTCCGTTCCCGTATCGGTGATAGCAGCCATTACTAATGCCGCCAAGAAAGGCATCTTGATTAAAGGTGGTGTCTACCTCGAGGCAGCCGCTGGTCTGAAGGCGGTAATCTTTGATAAAACAGGTACCCTGACTATTGGCAGACCACAGGTGACCGACTTGGTAACGCTTGAATCTTCACAGGGCAACCTTCTCTCCCTGGCTGCTGCGATTGAATCTCGGTCCGAACATCCCCTAGCCGAAGCGATAGTGAGGAAGGCAAAAGAGGAGTCCCTTGTGATTCCTGAGGTGGCGGAATTTGAGTCAATTACTGGGCTAGGTGCTAGGGCGAGGATCAATGGAGATTACTACTACATTGGCAATCTTCGCCTATTCGAAGGCTTATCAATACCCGTTCATGGAGTAGTAGGAAAGCTGGCCGAAATCGAGGATGAGGGCAAGACGGCGATCTTGGTGGGCAATGAAGAGGGTATTATTGGATTGATTGCTGTGGCCGATCAACTTCGTCCTGAGGCTGTAGACGCCATAAAGGAGTTGAATAGATCGGGTATAGACCATGTGGTGATGTTGACAGGTGATAATGAAGGCACTGCCAGGGCTATTGCGAGACAAGCTGGTGTGGATGAATACCATTCAGAGCTATTGCCCGATGACAAGGTTGCACTGGTCAACCAAATAAAGGGTGAGTATGGAAAGGTGGCGATGGTAGGCGATGGAGTGAACGATGCTCCTGCTATGGCTACGGCAGATGTGGGGATAGCAATGGGAGCGGCGGGGACAGATGTGGCAATGGAGACAGGAGACCTGGCCCTCATGTCCGATGACCTTTCCAGGATCCCTTATGCCCTACAGCTAAGCCAGAGATCTGTATCCAATATCAAACAGAATATCGCAGCGGCCCTGGTTATCATTGCATTTCTAGTGCCGGCAGCTCTATCCGGACTCATAGACCTGGTGCCTGGCTTGATGATCAATGAAGCCAGCATGCTGATTGTCATCGCTAATGGTTTGCGGCTTCTGAGGTAGGTATCAACTATGATCAAAAGAGTCGAGGCTGAAGCCTCTTCCACAGTTCTCTTGATTGTGAGAGCCACTTCAATAGCGTCAAAATTTAGTATAGGCTACAAAGTGGGGCGGGGAGGCTTTAGCCTCCCTTAGGTGGAGAATGAATTCGTCCCTACCCTAATAATGGGCACTGTCATTAAGTTAGGGAATTGCCATTGTTGACCGAACCAGTGATTGGATGTTTAAATCCGAAATTCCAAGTATCAAATCCCAGACAATATCTAAACTCCAATGACCAAAATCTGGTCGGATACCTTCCTCTTTTGAGTTTTGGTTATTATGATTTGTTTGAAGATTTGAACTTAGTATTTAGGATTTCATTCGCACACAGCGAGACATGGAGAATTTGACAGCGCTTGTTTTGTGCTTGACTTAATGCCTTTGCTCAAGGGGATCACGTGACTACCTTGATTTGGATTTGATTGGCTACACCCGGTTGAAAAAGTGGTGTGCTGCCAATGGAAACCACCTCGTCCCCTTCCTCAACGAGCCCTGCAATCCTCGCATGATGGAAGGCTTGTTCGAAGATCTCATGAGCATGGTTATACGGTTGTCCTGTCTCTGGATTGATCCCCCCAACGTCTACAGGGAAGACACCTCGACTGAGAAGGAGCTTTCGCCTATTGATTCCATCATGTACCACGCCGACGACAATCACGCTTGGGAGAAACCGGGAGACCATGCGTGCAGTCCTGCCCGATAGTGTGCTGGCAAAGATTGCTTTGAATCTGGCACCCTCAGCCAGCTCACAGCCCCCGCAACATATACGATCGGTGGTAGATTGCTGTAGGATCCTCGCTAGTTTTTCGTCATAGTAAGCTCGTGCCCAGTTCGCCAGGGGGCTATTCAGCGTTAAATACCGTTTCCTCTCCTTTTCCAAACGGGTATAGATTTCGTCGATCATCGTCTCCGAGTCGCGTCGTAGCTGATGCATCCTATGGGTATTGAGGTCCTCCCCCCGCATGTGAGTGTTCTCGAAATATAACTCAGCCTGTTCACAGATTGTGGACATAAAGCTAACTGCTTGAACCGGGTATTTACCCTTTGCGGTTTCCCCAGAGAGCATCACCGCATCGGTGCCATCCAGCACTGCATTGAAGACGTCGTTGACCTCCGCGCGCGTGGGTTTTGGATTATTCTCCATGCTGGCAAGCATCTCTGTCGCGGTGATCACCGTCTTGCCCCGCCTCTTACACAGACTGATAATCTCTTTCTGTGCTCGTGGGACATCCTCCAGACTGAGCTGCAGCGCCAGATCGCCCCGAGCCACCATGACCCCATCTGCAACGTCCAGAATGGAGCTTATATTTCGCTTGCCATCGGCCGTCTCGATCTTTGCCAGTATCTCCGGACAGCAACGCCGGGCCTCCTCCGGTGTCTTTCCCTTTTCCACATGGTAATTCTCAATCCAGTGTCGTATCTCGAGGATATCTTCGGGTTTTCGGACAAAGGAGACGGCGATGTAGGCCAGGAAGCCCTCACCAGCATCCAAATCCAAGAGAAACCGCAGGATATTCTCATCCTCCTTTTGGAAAGAGGGTAATCCTAGGTCGACGCGTTCGAAGGTCACTCCCTGTTTACTTCTTATCATCCCGGCCTTGGTCACCTTGCAATGCAGGGTATCTTCCTCGAGACTTTTAGCTTGGAGCGTTACGTTGCCATCACCAATGGAAATGTTGATTCCATCCGCTCTCCTTCCAGATAATGCCTTCTTCAGCCTATCTTGAGCTGTGCGATAAGCTCGTAAGTTGCTCAAGGGTGAACCATGAGTGAGGACAGAGGCACCCTCTTGGGTGCCCGATCGATTCTGTGCAAGATAGAGCTGGAAATCCGCATTGGCTACTAGCTCAACCTGTTCCCCTTCTACCATCCCCAATCTTGTCTTGGCTCCTGGCAGGTCGCCCAACAACGCAACTCTTTTAGCGATGCCATCCTTCTCACGATTGATCCAATCGAACACCTGGCGATAGGAGTTGTTATCGGAGGTTTTGCTATAGAAGGACATGTTCAGCCTCAGAATGTCCACCATAAAACAATCCGAGCAGGAATCCTGAAGTAACCATCCAAAGAGCTCACTATAGGACACTCTTTGGTGGAGGTTGCCGCTTTTATCGTATAAGTCTCTACCGTCAGGCCCAATGGTAGCTACGATCTTGGTTCCTAAAAACGGGCCGTCTAATCTTTTGTACACGTTTTTAATACCTTTCTCTTTTGGCGGATTTGCCCTTTTTTGTATGCATGTTAGTCTCTGGTGTTTCCCCATAGGGAGAGCTGAGATGCTTTGCCTGCAAACCAACTATGACCGTCGCCCAAGGTGAATTCTTCAGCGTCCTCTATATTGCCTTCGACGATGTTTTTGCGGTCGTAGATATCGTCAGGGGAATACTCTTTGTCGCCGATCCTGATTTTCTTCACCAGCTTGATATCTCCACCGACGATGTTTTTCTCTTTTATCCCAGCCTGCTGCAGTTCGGCCACCCGCTCCACCAGCTCCTTGAAGAAGGCTTCATCGCGTACCAATTCCAGCAACTTGTCCTGTGTCTTGGTTTTGGTTTCCGGCGAGTCCGGCTCTTCTTCGATGTGGGGAACATCCTCGATGAAACGGGGCCGTATC
>JAXHVC010000249.1:0-11363 GCA_034189315.1 Chloroflexota bacterium
TTGATTCCGAGGGGAATTACATATGCCAATGGGGGTCAGTAGGCTCTGACCGTGGGCAGTTCTCGAGTCCGTATGCTGTTGCAACTGATAGGGATTGCAACGTGTATGTAGTGGATACATGCAATTGCCGCGTACAGAAATTCGATAGTAATGGAGCCTTTCTGTCTGCATGGGGGAAGCATGGTTATGGGAGTGGGCAGTTCATTTGCCCTTGTGCTATAGCAATAGACTCTATCGGAGACAGTTACGTTGTTGATGTCGACCAGAATTGTGTACAAAAGTTTGATGTAGGTCATGAATTTGTACTGGGTTGGGGGGGGCAAGGGGGTGGCGATGGCAAGTTTAATGCCCCTTGTAGCGTAGCAGTTGATTCATTGGGACATGTATACGTTCTGGATACGGGCAATAATCGTTTACAGGAGTTCGATCCACTAGGACAGTTCTTAGGTACCTGGGGAATAGGTGGAATGGGGGAAGGGGAGTTTGCAAGTCCTTGCGGAATAGCTATAGATACGCATGATAGGATTTATGTGGCGGATACCGAGAATTGTCGTGTGCAGGTTTTTGAACCATTGAATTAAGGTATGCTTTTGCGTTTTGATTAGCAATCTTGGTTAGTGATTGAAGGTAGGTATGGCGGATAGAAGTTCTGTTCTGGTTGTAGGTGCAGGGATAGCTGGCATCAGGGCATCCTTGGACTTGGCGGAATCCGGTGTTAGGGTGTACTTAGTTGATTTCAGCCCTAACATGGGTGGTACCTTAGTACAGCTGGATAAGTGGTTCCCCGACAATCACTGTGGAATGTGTAAGGTTCTGCCTATCTTTGCACGGGACGAATCTTCTCAATATTGTTTGCGCAAGGGATTGGTTCATCCCCGTATTGAGTTTATTCCAAGGGGATGGGTTAATAGCGTTGAGGGTGAAGCTGCTGGTGGTTTTTCTGTTACCGTGCAGACTGCTCCTACAGGGGTGAATCATGACCTCTGTATTGGTTGTGGTTTATGTGTTGAATCATGTCCCGTAGAGGTTCCCAATGAGTTCGATCATGGCCTAAGCAATCGTAAAGCCATATACCTGAGTAATCCATGGATGCCAACTTCTTCATACGCCATTGATTGGGATGCATGTACCAAATGTAATACATGTGTTGAAAGATGCCCTTGCAATGCTATAGACCTTTCTGCACTGGATAGTATTAGGGAGTTGCAGGTGGGTGCGATTGTAATCTCCACTGGTTTTGGGGGATTCGATGCATCCTCGGCATCGCAGTATGGTTACCAGCGATACCCCAATGTCCTCACTAGTATTGACTTAGAGAGGTACCTTAGTCCCGGTGGGCCTACCCATGGGAATTTAGTACGGCCATCTGATAAGAAAACACCACAGTCGATTGGGTTTCTGCAATGTGTTGGATCTCGTGACTATAAAAGAAACTATTGCTCGGCTGCTTGTTGTATGTATGCATTGAAGGAAGCCATGTTGGTGAAGACATCCTACCCTGATATAGATGTCGAGATATTCTTCATGGATCTACGTGCCTTTGGCAAGGGGTATCACCGTTATTATGATCAGGCAAGGGAGATGGGTATCAAGTTCACCCGTTGTCGTGTGCCCGTGGTAAGACAGGACTTTAAGACCAATGATCTTCTTGTCAATACGGCTGGGGAAGATGGAGCTTTAGTCCAGAGGCGCTTCGATTTGATTGTGCTTTCTGTGGGGCAGGTTCCATCACCGGCGTTTGAAAAGCTTGCTGATACCATTGGAATTGAGCTTAATCAATCGAAGTTTTGTGGAATACAGGAATTCTTACCGGTACAGAGTAGCAAACAAGGTGTGTTTGTATGTGGTTCGGCCTCTGGACCGAAAGATATCGCGGATACTCTGGTTGAGTCTAGTGCGGCAGCTGATCGGGCATTGCGTTTTGTCGTACAAGAGGCTATTGACAAATCAGATCATAGGGTACATGACTTTGATAGTAATGAGGAAGACATTCGTACTGTGGTATTACTATGCCAATGTGGTGAAGACGTTTCGTCTGTAATAGATATGGGGCGATTAGCCGAAGCTGTAAAGTTTATGCCTAGTGTAGTAAGTGTTGAGGCCTTACCCGATCTATACAATAGAGATGAGATTCAAATCGTAAACTCTATTATAGCTGAACATAAAGCCAATAGAATTGTTCTAGCTGCTGGCAATCCATTTGTTACCAGGAAACTTATTTCGATGCTTGAGGTTGATCCTTTTTTAGTGCAAGTCGTCAACATGAGAGAAGAGATTGCTTGGCCGAGCAAGGATAATCCTAAGTTGGCTACGGATAAGGCTATCTCAATGTTATCTATGGCGATCGAGAGGTTGAGATCGCAAGAACCTGTTCCTATATCAAGCATTCGACCAAAGAAATCGGTTTTGGTTATTGGTGGTGGTATAGCTGGTATGTCATGTGCAGTTGCGATTGCTGAAAGGGGACATGAGGTTCATTTAATAGAGCGCAATGCTGGTCTAGGTGGTAATGTTAGGGATGTAAGTTTCACTGTACAGGGTAATGATGTGCAAACCTTGCTGAGTGAGACCATTCAGCAAGTAGAGAATAGCCCAAATATACATGTGCACAGGGAAGTGGACGTAAGGAGGGTTGATGGGTATGTTGGGGCTTTCACTGTTGATTTCGAAGACAAAGAAGGCTTGATGTCGTCGATAGAGGTAGGGGCTATTGTTGTAGCTACAGGTGGCGAACTATTTGAACCTGAGGAATACCTCTACACACAGAATGATCAAGTTGTAACTCAAAAAGTGTTTGAGCAGAAAATAGTGGGTGGTGAGCTTGATAATGCAGATTCGGTGGCTGTTATCCAGTGTGTGGGATCTCGTGATCAAGATCGACCTTATTGTAGCCGTATCTGCTGTGCGGGGACCCTTAAAAACGTGTTACGTCTAAAGGAGCGGAATCCGGGAGTGGAGGTTGTGGTCTTCTATCGAGATATGATGAGTTATGGTTTCCTAGAGGAATACTATACACTAGCCAGAGAGCATGGCGTGATATTCATACAATATGATCTAGAGAATAAACCTCAGGTTAAAGTTGAGGGTAACAAACTGGTGGTTCGTGCAAAGGATCCTGGTTTGCAGAGTGAGTTGGTGATAGAGCCCGACATGTTAGCATTGAGTGCAGCAATTGTTCCCCAAGACCATTCAGGATTAGCCAATATCTTGGATGTGGGGCTTACAGATGATGGATTCTTTCAGGAAGCCGAGGTCAAATTTCGTCCGGTGGACTTCTTAAAAGATGGTATCTTTGTTTGTGGGTTGGCTCATTCCCCGCGCAGTATAAAAGAGAGCCTAGCCCAAGCTCAGGCGGTGGCCCTGAGGGTATCAGCTATTCTACAGAGGGAAGAGATATACTCGGGACATATGGTTTCTGAAGTTATTGAAAGACGATGTGTGGGTTGTGAGGTTTGCATTGAGGTATGTCCCTACGGTGCGAGAACCAAAGACCCAGATACTAGAGTAGTTGTGGTGAGAGAGGCGATTTGCCAAGGATGTGGTGCATGTGCAGTTGCTTGTCCTAGTGGGGCGGCAAAGATTCGTGGTTTCAGTGATAGCCAAGTCCTTTCCATGATGGATGCGGCAATTTGACGGTGAACATACCTAGGAGGTTCTGGTCATGGCAGATGGTGGGGAGTTTGAGCCGATCATAGTTGGATTCTTTTGCAATTGGTGCACCAGCACTGCTGCTGACTTGGCTGGAGTAAGCCGTATGCAGTATCCTCCAAACATACGACCTATTAGGACTATGTGTAGTGGCTCTGTTGATCCTATGTATGTTTTGCGTGCACTATTGAATGGTGCTGATGCTGTTATCATTGGAGGATGCACACCAGGTGATTGCCATTATGTTTCTGGTAATTTTAAGGCGCGCAGGCGGATAACTGCTTTGAAGACCATATTAGGTACTCTTGGATTGGATGAGGATCGTGTTTGGCTTAGATGGATTAGTGCTGCAGAAGGTGCCAAGTTTGCCAAGACGATGAAAGAGATCACCGAGGTTATGAAGGCTAAGGGACCTAGCCCTTATAGAAGCATGTGGTCTGCTTAGTGGTTTATGTATAGTGACATATCGTATAGGTGGATATAGATAATGGTTAGGAGCACGGGATGAAGAACGCTATCCTGGAAGTCGGCGCCGATGGAATCGTAGGCGCGGTTCGTCGGATGTGCACAGAGCTATTGAGTAGGGGGATAGTGGATGCTCTGTTGGTTCCGAGGGAGCTGCCTTCAAAGGAAAACGTTGTGCAGAGTCTGGCTACAAGCCAAGAGTCTTTAGAGGGTAGCAATGCCCTGGCTCCGGTGTTACCTGTAACTACTGCTCGTATCGTATCACAGATGACCAAGGTGGATGTAGGCCAAAAGAAGATTGGTGTAATTGGACGTTCCTGTGAGTTTAGGGCATTGGTCGAGCTAGCCAAGCTCAAGCAAGCTAATCTAGATAACATTATTTTAATTGGTGTAGATTGCTTTGGGACATACACGGTAGCAAAGTATAGGGAATCGGCCAACTCTAACGGTATTTCAACCGAGGAATTCTTGAAGCAGGCCAAAGAAGGCAAGGAAGATTCTGATATCCGCGAAGCTTGCCAAGTTTGTGAGTATCCTCATCCTCTGCATGCAGATATTGTAGTTGGATTGGTTGGTGTAGATACAGATAAGGGAATTCTATTGCTTGCCAACACATCACGAGGTGAGGATGTCCTAGATAAGCTGGAATTGGGTGAGGGCACTGGACAGGAACAGAGAGAACGCGCCATAGATCAAATAGTCTCTGCTAGGCAGAAGAAACGTGATGAGGTGCTTGGGCAGGTAAAGGGAGATGTTCATGGGTTGGATAACCTCTCCTCCGCTTTTTCTCCCTGCATAGGATGTCATAATTGTCGGGATGTATGTCCTATATGCTATTGTAAGGAGTGTGTATTCGATTCTTCGACATTTGAGTTTGAAGCAGACAAGTATCTGGATTGGGCTTCTAAGAAGGGCGGATTGCGAATGCCCACGGATACCCTTCTCTTTCATCTAACTCGTCTAAACCATATGGGTACATCTTGTGTGGGATGTGGACTATGCCAAGAAGCATGTCCCAATGGAGTGCCTGTATTTAGTATTTTTCGCTTAGTGGGATCACAATTACAAGGGGTCTTCAACTACGTCCCTGGGCGAAGTCTTGATGAAGAATTACCTCTGACCACTTTTAGGGAAGACGAGTTACAACAGGTAGGTTATGAGTAGCATGCAAATCCTGGATAATGCGGGGACAACCGAATGCGATTTGGCTTTTGCCGCACAGGCACCTAGAGATGCTAATATCAATCGTTGTTATCAGTGTTTAACCTGTAGCCTCGGCTGTCCTGTGACGGCTTATATGGATTATCTACCGCATCAGGTGGTGAGGATGGTTCAACTTGGGCTAAAGGATAGGGTTTTGAAGAGCTCCACTATCTGGCTCTGTGCATCTTGCGAGACATGTATTACAAGGTGTCCGAATGAAGTCGATATACCTGGGATAATGGATTCGTTGAAGCAGATGGCTATTAGTGAGGGTATAGAAAGCAAAGAGCTAGAGGTTACAAATCTCCATACTGTGTTCATGGATAATATCAAATCACATGGGAGGCAGTATGAGCTATCTTTGATGATGTCGCTCAAGCTCAAGAATAAGGATTACTTCAGTGACATCTATCCACTGGGGCTAAAGATGATGTTGAAGCGAAAGATGAACCTGCTTCCGCCAGGTGGCAAGGCCAAGGGTGAGATGAAAGCAATCCTTGAGAGGTTGGAAGAGTCTTGAAGTACGCGTACTACCCTGGATGTTCTTTGGAATCCACTGCCAAGGAGTATGATGACTCTGTTCGAGAAGTGTGTCGTATACTAGGGGTGGATTTGGAGGAATTAGAGAACTGGGTGTGTTGTGGTGCTTCTTCGGCTCATTCATCCAATCAGTTATTATCGCATGTGTTGCCAGGGAGAGACTTGGCAGTTGCTGAGAGGGATGGTCTTGACATAATGGCGCCATGCCCGGCCTGTTTCCTTCGTTTGAAGGTAACCAGACACAAGGTAATGCAGGATAGTGGATTGCGTAGTCAGGTTGAGGAGGCGATTGGGCTTGCCTATACTGCAAAATGCGATGTTAAGAATATACTGGATGTCATATATACAGATATAGGTGTAGAAAGTATACGCGAAAAGGTGAAAAAGCCCCTGGGTGGTATGAAGCTCGTATCCTATTATGGCTGTTACTTTGTTAGACCTCCGGATGTTGTTTGCTTTGATGATCCTGAGAATCCCAGGTCTATGGATGAAATTCTAACTGCACTAGGGGCCGATGCGCTAGATTGGGCTGGTAAAGTGGATTGTTGTGGGGCGAGCCTTTCGCTATCCAGGAAGGATATTGTCATTGACCTGGTTGGGAAAGTGGTTGGATCGGCCAGAGAAGTGGGCGCAGAGGGTATTGTCTGTGCATGTCCATTGTGTCAGGTTAACTTAGATACTAGGCAGGCTGACGAAGCCCTGCCAGTTTTCTACCTAACAGAGTTGATGGGATTAGCAATGGGAGCCCAAAAGACTAATTCATGGTTTGGGAAACATATTGTCAGTCCTTTGAAATTGCTTAGGTCTTATGCTCTAATATGAAGACTTCATTGCGTGGGTGGAATGGGATTTGTTTTGGCATTGCTCCCGACGCATTCTGAGGAGGATAGGGGATGTCCACCAAGAAGAATCATAGAGAAACTGGGGATGAGGATTCTTCGGTCCATATAGAGGCAAAGATGATCCCGATCTTTGTGATGGGCAAGAGATATGAAGTTCCCGAAACCCTGACTGTGATGAAGGCGTTGGAGTACGCTGGATATAAGTTCTTGCGGGGGTGTGGGTGTAGGGATGGCAAATGCGGGGCTTGCGCCACCGTCTTTCGCAAGCCAGGTGATTATCACATCTATAATGCACTTGCGTGTCAAACTCAAGTAGAACCTAATATGTACTTGACACAAATCCCATTCTATCCGGCGAACCGTGCTAAGTGTCGTTTTGATGAACTTACTTCGGATCCTGAAGAAGTGTTCAAACTATATCCGGAGCTATTTCGATGCGTTGCCTGCAATGCATGTACCAAGATATGCCCAATGGACGTTCAAGTGATGGATGTTATTGCTTCGGTAAAGCAGGGTAACATTGCCAAGGCGGCTGAGCTTTCCTTTGATTGTATTCAATGTGGGTTGTGTGTTAGTAGGTGTATGGGGGAATTACCGCAATATCATATAGCTCAATTATGCCGCCGGATATATGGTGCCAAAATAGCCCCAAGGGCAGAGCATTTGGCAACTACGGCCAGGGTAGTAAAAAGGGAAGGCCAGTATGAGGAAATCATCCAGAAGCTAATGAAGATGGATGAGCAGGAACTGCGCCGTCTGTATGTGGAGAGAGAGATTGAACCAGAGTTGGCGGGAGAAGAATGGCGGCCAGAAAATCGGGACTACCTGATGGATTTTAATGATTAAAGATATTGGGCCAGCGAGGGCTATTCTGCATTTGTCGAGGTCATCATGCCATACACAACAGAGCTAAAACAGCTAATCCAGATTGTCGAGAAAACCAGGCCTGAAAGGGTGACACGTAAAAAATCTGGTGAGGATTTCTCCCCAATGACTCTTGAGGAAAGGGATGCAATCCTCAGGAAGTTTCATCCTGACTATATGGAGGAGCAAAAGAGGGCGCTCAAAGTAGGGCCGAGCAAGGGGTATTCTCTACCATTGGAGTTGGCGGACCTGTTTGAGGCCAAGAGTAGGGTGGACCCTGATGCTGTGGACCTTACCGATGTGGCATATGAAACCGATGTGCTGATCATAGGTGGTGGTGGTGCTGGGACAGCTGCTGCATTAATGGCCGAAGAGACCGGGGCAGATGTTATTCTGGCTACCAAGCTTCGTCATGGAGATGCCAATACCATGATGGCTGAGGGCGGTATACAGGCTGCCACCAAACTCGAGAAGGATTCTCCCTACTACCACTACCTGGATACCATAGGGGGTGGGAGGTTCAAGAACGATCCTGAATTGGTTCATACCCTGGTTACGGAAGCCGCGGACACTCTTCAATGGTTGGAATCTCTAGGTTGTATGTTCTTCAAGTTCCCTGGAGGCAGGCTCCAGAGCTTACCTGCTGCTGGATATTCTAGGAGACGTCTTCAGTTTGCTGGTGATATCACGGGTACTGAGATCATGCGCACGATGCGTGATGAAGCGAGGAATCGGGATAACATAACTGTGCTCGAATTCTCTCCCGCTGTGGAGTTGATTCTAAATGAACATGGACATTGTTCGGGTGCTGTCTTGTATAACCTGGAAACAGAGGAGTACTTTATCGTTAAGGCGAAATCAGTGGTAATGGCCACTGGGGGATGTGGTAGGGTACACATTCAAGGATTCATGACTACGAATCACTATGGTGCTACTGCCGATGGCCTGGTATTAGCTTACAGGGCGGGCGTGGAACTAAAACTACTACATGCTATTCAGTATCACCCAACTGGCATAGTATTTCCAGAGCAGCTAGAAGGAAGTTTGATCTCAGAGAAATTCCGCGCTTCCGGTGCCAACGTTCTCAATATAGATGGTGAACAATTTGTCTATGAGAGGGAACCTCGCGATGTGGAATCTGCAGCTTTTATACGGGAGTGTGTAGAGAGAGGTAAGGGGATTGCTACACCGACCGGGAGGCTTGGTGTGTGGTTAGATTCTCCTATGCTCGAGCAGCTATGGGGTGAGGGCGCAGTAAAGGAACAGTTTCCAGGGAAGTACAAGCAATTTCTCCGGCAGGGTATAGATATCTCGCAGGAACCGATGCTTGTCTATCCAACCCTGCACTACCAGAATGGTGGACTAAAATATGATTCCTCTGCGGAGAGCTCTATACCCGGATTGTATATTGCTGGGGAGGTTGGTGGTGGAGTTCATGGTGAAAACCGACTCATGGGGAATTCGCTTTTAGATATCGTGGTATTTGGAAGAATAGCGGGTGTGAACTCTGCCAAGTATGCCAACGAGAAATCCAAGGATGGCAAATTGACATTGGATCATGTAAGGGCATATCAAAAAGAATTGGAAGAAGTTGGTGTTGGATTGGACAGGGTATCTCCTATGGTTCTTCCAGATTACACAGATCCTAAGGTCAGGGAAAAACAACTCACCGCTCACTATGTGGGAACACTGAGATGAAGTCGGACACCGTTATTTCGAGCAGTCGGGCCTTTCAGGGAAGGGCAGTCAGCCTGCGCGTAGATACAGTTCGAAGGAATGATGGCAACGAGACCACGCGTGAGATTGTAGAGCATGATGATTGTGTGGCTATTGTAGTGCTGGATGACACTGAAAATGTAGTGTTGGTTCGACAGTTGCGGCATCCCACTGGAAGATGTCTTCTGGAGATCCCTGCAGGTGGCATCGAGTCAGGTGAAACCCCAGCCGATGCGGTGCGCCGCGAGTTGCAGGAAGAAATAGGTTGTTTGCCACAAAACCTTGAACACCTTGGAGGCTTCTATCCTGCTCCGGGTTATTGTACTGAGTACTTATACCTGTATTTGGCGACCGAACTAATCCCTAGCCGGCTTCTAGCAGAGGATACAGATGAAATCGAGGTGGTTCGGGTATCTACTAGCGAGATACCTAAAATGATCGCTTCCGGCGAGATCTGTGATGCGAAGAGCGTGGCAGGACTGCTTAGGTTCCTTTGTGAAAGAGGTTGCTAATACGATGATCCTTCGACCCATCTGTTGTTCTCATCACCCAGTGATTTCCACTTGAATAGGCGATATAGGTTTCAGATGCTACAATGGACATCTGGGGTAGGATCCAAAGATTTTAAACATACCGGTCATACTCTTGACCTTCTCGAATACTTCTGTCACCGTTTTGTCTTCGCGATGACCTTCGATATCGATTAGAAAAATGTATTCCCCCAGTCCTTCTTTAGAAGGACGTGATTCGACTTTGGTAAGGTTGATACTGCACTCTGCAAACTCTTTAAGTACCTTGTATAGCAGACCAGGGTGATCTTCGCTGAAGGAGAAGCACAAGGAGGTCTTATCGCATTCTGTTGGTTTATGGTCGGTTAGCGCGAGGACGATAAACCTGGTGGCGTTGGATGACCTGTCTTGTATGCTTCTGGCCAATATCTCTGCCTCATACAATACTGATGCTCTCTGCGTTCCAATAGCGGCAGCTTGTCCTTGATGTGACATCATCTGTTGGACCGATGCAGAATTGCTGAGAGCTGCCACAACAGGAACTTGGGGGAAACAGCGTTCCCTGAATTCACGGCATTGAGCCAGTGATTGGGGGTGAGCATATAGTACTTCAATGTCCTGAACCCTGGTACCTGGTTTGACAAGGAGATGGTGCTCTATGGGCAAGACCAACTCGTGTTGGATGAGCAGGCCCGGTTCATGGATGAGCAGGTCTAATGTATCGGTGACAGATCCTTCGAGGCTGTTTTCTATTGGAACAACTCCTTTGTCGGTCATACCCGTAGCGACTGCCGCAGCAACCGCGGAGATACTAGGAAAAGAACTAAGCTCTGAATCTCCATCATAGAGCAAGGCAGCTTGTTCAGTGAAACTACCTGGTGGTCCGAGGTATGCGATCGTCGTTGCCATATGAAAAGTGTGCCTCCATTATGCTATAGCCGTTGAGAGGGAACAACCTCTCCCGTGGTGAACAATGTGTGCAGGTATTCCTCTTTCTCTGGATGGGTGGCCATTATTAGCCAATCACCAGCTTCTATGGTGGTGTTTTTAGTAGCTAGGCGGGCCTCTCGTTCCTTGCGAACTACGAGCGATATTATCGTACCCTTAGGCAAGTTGAAGCTGTCAATGCGTTTCCCTACAGCTGGAGAGGTTGCGGGGATCTTAATCTCCACAACCTCAGTATTCCCCTTGGGGAATTCTGTTAGACGTGTGATTGGATGAGTTGGTATCTCGCCTTCTATATGCTCAAGTACCAAGTTGACTGAGCTTATGGTTGTGTTTATGCCCAGTTTCTTGAACAGGAGATCGTTCTTTGGATTATGAATCCTTGCGATAGTACGTGGAACATTAAAGCGATGCTTGGCCACCTGACATGCCACAAGGTTGTTCTCGTCTTTTCCTGTTACTGCAATGAATATATCTGCTCGTCCGGTCCCTGCTTTATCCAAGGTGACGATATCGCATCCATCACCATGTATATAGATACTACCGAGTTCCTCTTCGATTCGTTTAACTGCTTTTATATCTGCTTCAATCAGCGAAACTTCGTGGCTTTCATTGAGCAAGGCTTTGACCA
>JAXHVC010000025.1:0-55378 GCA_034189315.1 Chloroflexota bacterium
CCGGTGATGAGGTTTTTTCGTAGCAGTGGGGCAGTTGGGACATGGTGTTGAAGGGTGCCACTGGCGAAGCCAGCGGCTTGCCAGTGCTCCCAGAGGTGGGTGGGTATGTCTCATTGGGATAGACGAGTGAAGGGCAAAGGGCAAGTGGGTAGAGAGGTGATATGGAACATGTCAAGAGTTTTGGAGTAATAGACATGGGCAAGCCTTCAGCTTGGTCCGTACCACCCAGAAGGTCTCTTCATTGTCCTAGCCATCCGGCCGACCCGTGGGTTCCACTGCCGGTTGTGCAAAGAGAAAGGGAGAGATCTCCTTTCCGGAACTCTCTCCCTTGGATTCGGGGTCGATGATAGCGGTGGGCACAGCCCACTTTGTGTTGTGTGACGCTTTGCTAACCCAACCTACTCTTCATGGCTACACCTAGGGGGCCGAGTGTGTGGAGTCAGATGCCCATGCTAGAAACACCTCAAGGATTCCCTTGAGGTTTTCCGGCCCCCCATGTCCGATAAACATATTATCCTTGACTTTGCAACAAATCCAATCTTGTTCGCTCCTCTCGATGTCCAACTTTGTGAGGATTCGCGACTCTAACGCGGTTTTGGCCAATGAAATCTCGATGTGCCATCCAGGATTATCCAACGTTTCTATCTTTATGCCAAATTGGTGCTCCCAGTCGCCATCGCACTGACTCAAATACCAACTCTCTATGGACTTCAAGGCATCCATAAGCAAACTCCTCCTAGGGTACTACTTCCCATGGCTCCACTGGACGAACACCGCCGGGAGCTGTCGGATCATGGGCATGTGGCGTTGGAACATACTCTCCCGTTACCTTATTGAAGTCGGCCTTGCCCTGTATGTCAACTCGATTAACCAGATCAAACCCGGAGGGATTCTGTGGATTAGGTGTCCATTCAGCATAGCTGGTTACTCTACCTGTATTCTGGTCCCACTCGAATGTGGTGTGTGGGCCCTTAGCACTCGGATCAGGAGACAGTCTGCTTCCTGCTGCCCACAACACCGACGGAGGTGCCCATGAAGTTACTGGCGTGGTGAGGGTGGTTGGATCTGCATGACAGGTATCCATGCCTTCACTATGGGTCTGTTCCTCTGTTGGAATTGGATCATTCTCATTGACGAATACCGTATCAGATACATCAGATACGATTGTCCCAATCCCCTCGCAGGCATTTCTGAAAACCTCGTTTAGATTCTCGGCCAGGCCGTTTGTGGAATTGTCTGGGGCCGCTACATATATTGATAATGCTGCGTATGCAAATATAGCAAATCCGAGGGCAACAAGAGGAAAAGCGGAATGCCCGCTCGGATCAATAAATGCTAATGGATTGTTGTAGCAATAACTATAGGCATTCCAAGTCTGCGGATTTGTCCAATCCAGGACTACGGTATCCGCACTAATGAACCTCCCGATGGCGGGGTCGTAGTAGCGGGCATTATAGTAGTAAAGTCCACTTCCATCAAGCCGCTGGCCAGTGAATTGCCTATCGGTTCCGAGGGAGCCTGTTGAGGAGCGGGTATCACCATAGGGGAAATACTTGATAGTGGATGCAACCATACCTGTGCTATCTGTGGTAGTAGAAGTGCCCGAGAGGTGGTCCTGGTGGACGAAGGTGAAACCACTATTGTTTCTATAGGCGATCTCTCGGCCGCCCAGATAGTAGTGGCTGGTCTCCTCTCCGGTGGTGAGGTTGATTTCGTAGCAGTGGGGCAGTTGGGACATGGTGTTGAAGGGTGCCACTGGCGAAGCCGGAGGCTTGCCAGTGTTTCCAGAGGTGGGTGGGTATGTCTCATTGAGATAGACGGGTGAAGAGTAAAGGGCAAGTGGGTAGAGAGGTGATATGGAACGTGTCAAGAGTTCTGGAGTAATGGACACGGGCAAGCCTTCGGCCTAGCCCGTGCCACCCTGGTTTGTTTGATCTTATTTGTCTTGGTCATCCGTCGTTTGCCCTCGTTTTGAGCTTTGGTGGTTTGGATTTGTTTGGGATTTCGAGTTTCGGATTTGGGGTTATTGTACTGGTGTCTGGCTCTCCCCGTGATCTTATTCTGGCCAGCGGATGGTGGGGCAAAAAGAAGAAGTAGGTTAGGCTATGCCCACCTTCTTTCTAATCATGCCCGACATCATCGATTGAAATTGGGTTAACACCTCCCCACTACAGAGTATGTAGCACTTGAGCAACATATCTGTGGAAAGTGCTTCATGACTTTAGGAGCTGAATCCTCTTTCTTTTCATAGTGCATAATCCTCTAAAAGACTGATGGTATCAGAACTGTATGGGCCGAAAGATCGTTCCTCACATAGGATTTTACGGTTATTGTGGAGAAGAGAGTATAACTTGTTGTCGATTTTGTAGGACATTGTGTCTTGCTAGTTGGTGATAAGATGTTAGTGTGGGGTTTGTTCCGGACACAGTTGGCCAATATTCTGGCCTAGTTTAGTATTGGGAGAGGGTAGATGACTTTTGGGTATGAACGTGATGTTCGAGAGGAAATCCTGCAGCTCATGAAGAACATCAATGATGCCTGGGTGAGGGGCCGTTCGGAGGAGTTGGAGGAGTATTTCCATGAGGATATTGTCTTCCAAGGAAGGACCAAGGGGAGGCGTCCGTGTGTCGATAGCTATAGGGAATTCACCGATCATGCGACCATTCGTGAATTCAAGGAGTCGGATTTCTCCATCAACATATGGGGAAATACGGCAGTAGTGACATATGATTTTAAGATATCCTATATAATGGATGCTTGGAACTATCAGGATTCAGGACAGGATTCCTTTGTTTTTATCTGGGAGGGAGATCGTTGGCGGGCTGTATGGCGGATGGTGGTCCTGTTGTCTGCAGAAAAGTAATTGCCCACTGGATTTGTTATCACTTGTAGCACAGTCAATATTCATTATCTTTAATCAGTCTCAATTTACATACCGTGCAGACACTTGAAGTCTTATTATGATCGGGGGTGCGATAATCGTACATGGCACTAAGCGCTTGTTTGCTTTATTGAACATGATTATGCTCCTAACTGCTTCTGTGCTTCCTGGTTGTAGCCTTTTGAACAATAGTCGCTTTGAGTCCCCAGTCGATTATCTGCCATCTTTGGAGAAGCTAGTCGTAGAGGTTGTGCACCAGCCAGGTGCTGAGCCGTTTGCGGGTGACGTAATGAGGAGTCGGAGGTCTATATCATTATGGGGTGTCGCTGAAAAGAATATGGAGGCTTTATTTGAGGGTCGAACTAATACAGTCCAAGTAGATGTACCTCATTCATTGGATGAGATGAAGGAAATACCGGCTTTGGATCAGGATGAATACACTCTCGAAGAAATCGCTGATCTTGCGACCGAGTATAGAACCGGGCTTTGCTCAGACTCGGAGATACACCTTTTCATCATCTTTCTGGATGGATTGTTTAATAATGATGGTGAGACCGACGATAGCGTGATCGGCGTAAGTATATTGGGCACTCCCGTCATCGCTGTATTTAAACCAGTGATCCAATCTTCTGGCTTCAGTGATGAAGGGATTGTCCCTAAGTATGTTGAACAAACAACGATTATCCATGAATGTGGGCATGCCTTGGGCTTGGTCAACAATGGTGTGCCACTCACTTCGGATCATCATGATCTAGAACACGGTTCGCATTGCACTGATTCTGATTGTGTTATGTACTGGTCCAATGAAGGTGCCGCTGACTTATGGGGCTTTGTAACACGCTTTCTGTTGACCAATGATTCTGTGGTCTTTTGTGAGCACTGCCTGGCCGACGTCAGAAACTATGATGGAGGATAGCCCCAAGGCTCTTTTCTGTATAGTGTCCCCCTCTGATTGTAGGCCAGGCGAGGCCGCTCGCCAACTTCCAAAGGCTATCTGCCATTTAAGCAAAGCGCGGCAATCTGGGTAGGTAGGGAGGGGGGGGCAATCTGAATCTATTACCAGTTCTGTCTGCTATGAATCAACCTTCCCTCCACACCACACCCCAGATTGCCACATCGCTACCGATCCTCACGACGACGCACTGGGTGAATGGTTACTAACAAAGATAATGGTGGCAGCACAGTTTGTGCTCAAGATACAATAGTGATGTTACATTCCCGCTATATTAATTAACTGTTCGAGAAAGAGTCAACCTCGAAGACAACAGAGGAGGAAAGTGCAAAAGAACAATAGAGTGACAACTTAGAAATGGTGGTTAATAAATCGTGATGAACACATTCTCATCAAGCACATAACCATAACATAAATGACAGCAAACGATCGATTATCGTACGATTGAAACATTTGATAAAAAGCACAATATTTCAGGTCAAGAATGGTAGAGGTGTCAAATCATGGCCCTCCTACAATACAGTGTGGAAAAAGGAGGATATAGAATCACCCACCTTGCGGTACTCGCTAGACCAAAAATGATCTGCCCCGTCTATAACTTCAAGCTCCTCGGGTTTAAGAGAATGCTGAAGCTCTTGATACGGAACAAAGGGATCTGCCGTACCACATATCACAAACTTTGGTTTTGGATATTTGCTTAGCTGCTCTATCCCAAATGGGAAAAAGGAGACAGGAGGCGATACCAGAGCCAAGGCCTTAACCTCGCTCGTTTGGATCCCTGCCATTAGTGAAACTACAGCGCCAAAGGAATACCCGGACAAACCAATTCGGCTTCTATCCACAGTATCAAATGAAGATAGAAAAGCAAGTGCCACTATAACATCATCGCGTTCACCTAATCCATTGGCAAACTCTCCACCACTCATACCTACTCCACGAAAATTGAACCTCAGAGCAATAATCGACTTGCGGACCAACTCCTGACATACTGAAACAACCACAGCATCTAGCATACTTCCGCCATACTCTGGATGGGGATGACACATGACAACTCCAGGGAAAGGACCATCACCTTCAGGAATATGAACCACACTCTCTAAGCTTAGATCCTGTGAAGGAATAAGAACCTGCTTCTGAGATTCCGCCATGATACCTCCAATACTAACTGTAACACTTTTAAAACAAGAGCACTTAAATGCGGAGCTTTATAGGGGCCTTTTTCGGGGTATCCCCGGTCTTCTAGGATATTGAGAAGGTGTCGGTGAATGCTTGTCAATTCGTATCAAGAAACGATCCCTCCCTAAATGAGGGATATCCACTGTTTTTACACCATCAATCCTCCCGCCAAGAACACCTATTGCCCTAGTAGATCTTTCCAGTTCTTCCCGAATAGAGCCTTTTTTTTGCGCAACTAGAATCCCACCCACCTTGCATAGGGGTAGTGTCAACTCAGCAACCGTAGACAATGTACCCACTGCCCTGCACGTCGCCAAGTCGAACTGCTCTCTATACACCACACTCTGCCCCAAACACTCAGCTCTATCATTGACAACACTTGCCCGATTCAAGTCAAGCATTTTAATAATATGTTCAAGGAAAGCTGCCTTCTTACCAATAGACTCAACAAGCACCAACTCTATATCCGGGGACACAATACAGAGCGGGATCCCAGGAAATCCTGGGCCTGCGCCAACATCCACAACCCGCCCCCCAGGAAACTGCTTTGATGCTAGCACTATGGTGATCGAATCCAGGAAATGCTTGGTCTGGATCTCCTCGTACTCTACTACAGAGGTCAGATTCACCCTGCGGTTCCACTCAACTAGCTCCCTGTAATAACATTCAAAAAGCTCCAGCTGCGCCGAGGATATCCCAATACCTATTGACCTAGCACCATCGATCAATGACTGCATTCTACATCAATCGTGATCAATTTAAATAAACGATTATACCCTTAGACCCGTCCGCATGATACTGTGCAAAAACAAACTTACTATTGAACACAAAAGACAAAGCAACCTCAGAAAGGCGACATGACGAAACACGCAAGATTGCTTCGGTCCGCTCGCAATAACAGTTGAGATTTGCCCAACAAACAATGTGTTTCGGAGCTAAAGCAATAATCTTGAGTAACAACAGTTTCCTACTGCAAACCGAGCTTTTGTCATTCATGCGCAAATGATTCATAACACTTACTACAACTACCCACGCATCTTCCAAAATAGGCTAAGGCCTAACATGACCGTCCCCGAATATAATCCATTTGTAGCTCGTTAACTCCTTCAAAGCAAGCGGTCCACGAGCATGGAATTTCTGCGTGCTAATACCAACTTCAGCACCCAAACCAAACTGCGCCCCATCTGTAAAACGGGTACTTGCATTGGCATATACGCATGCCGCATCCACTTCATTAAGAAAACGCATAGCTGCCGAATAGTCTTCAGTTACTATGGCCTCAGAATGTCCCGATGTATATTTGTGAACATGATCCAATGCCTCATCTAGAGAATTGACCACCTTGACCGCTGCAATGAGGGCAAGGTATTCCTTTCCCCAGTCATCTTCGTTTGCTGCCAAAGCCTTCACATATGAAGCATCCCTCAGGAGCTCCAAAGCATAGTCGTCACAGTGCATCTCTACTTCAGCTTTGCCCCACTCCTGAGCAACTAAGGGTAGAAAGCTTGCAGCAATATCCCTATGAACCAACAAGGTATCAAGTGCATTACATACAGTTGGCCGTTGAACCTTGGCATTGTATGCAATAGCCACCGCCTTATTGAGATCCGCAGATTTATCAATATATGTATGACACACCCCAATACCACCAGCAACCACAGGCATCATTGCATTCTCCACCACAAAGGCAATGAGCGATGCTCCCCCACGAGGAATTATTAGGTCTATCACGCCTTTCATTTTCAACATATGTTCTATGGCACTACGATCGGTGGACTCAACAAGCTGTATAGCCCCTTCCGGTATACCACCTGCATAAGCAGTCTCCTGCAAAACCTTACCCAATGCAAGATTGGAATAAATCGCTTCTTTCCCGCCACGCAATAACACCGCATTTCCAGCCTTGAGACATAGGGATGATATATCCACTGTTACATTAGGACGGCTCTCGAATATTGAGCCAATCACACCCAACGGCACTCGTTTTTTACCTATTTGCATCCCATTAGGCAAGGTACGCATTTCCAACGTCTCCCCTATAGGATCAGGGAGAGAAGCAACCGAGCGAACGTCATGAGCTATGCCTTCCAACCGTGCAGAGTTCAATATTAGTCGATCTAGCATAGCAGTGCCCATTCCTGCAGTCTTCGCAATCTCACAATCACGACGATTGGCAGCTAGGATTTCCTTTTCTCTTGTTACAATTGCATCCGCTATTTCACACAATACCCTGCTCTTGATCTCTGATGAAAGTATAGCAAGCCTACGAGAGGATTCCTTCGCAGCACGTCCCTTTGTCTCCAGTTCCCCGATAACAGATGTCATAGGTCTCTCCCATTAATCACATTGCCGCCTATGATATCCCAATGATAGGACATGTTCAAATACACGTGACAAACATTTTGGGAAGGATTTGGCTTGAATGAGCAGACTACCATAATGTTAATCCAGCAATGTCAAAATCACTCACCGCTGACGGCATCCTCTGCACGTCCTGTATATAGATTTGAACACCCACCCTACGGCCATTCACCATCACCACACCTCAAAGCAGCACAATATCCTCAGTTGCATTACATGTATATGTGACACCCTAAAAATATAGGATTCGAGACTTGACACAGACACACCCCGTGTTTACAATGTCCCAATCTATCGAGCTCTAGTAAGAAACTATAGGATTCTTTTAGAGATTAGAGAGAAAGAGAGTAGATATGACACCCCTGCCAAAGAGACGATATGCCAAAGCGCGCCAAGGAAAGAGGAGAAGCCACTTACAGTGGTCTCCACCCGCAGCAGAATCTTGCCCTCATTGCCATAATCTAAAGCTAGCTCACTCCATATGCTCAAAATGTGGCTACTATAACGGTAGGGAGGTAGTGAGCAGCAAGGTTCCGAAGAAGAAGTAAAGCATAGGGAAAATATCCTTAGGGAGAATTACGTCTTGCTGAAAACCCCTTTATGTGAAGTTCTTGGTATCGATTACCCCATAATTCAAGGTGGTATGGCATACCTTGGCTCTGCAGAGCTAGTTTCCGCTGTATCTGAAGCGGGAGGATTAGGGATCATCGGTTCAGGGAGTTCCCAGCCATCCTGGATACAAGAACAGATCACTTTAGTCCGTGCGTTGACCAACAAACCTTTCGGACTTAACATCATGTTGATGTCACCCTATGTAGAAGATGTAGTTAAATTGGCCATAGAGGAAAAGGTGCCGATTATCACCACAGGAGGGGGGAACCCTGGTATCTACCTGCCCCGATTAAAAGAGTCGGGAGCGAAGATACTCCCAGTGGTATCTATCAAAGCACTGGCTAAGCGGCTGGATCGACAAGGGGTAGATGCGATTATCGCAGAGGGAATGGAATCCGGCGGCCACGTAGGAGAGACAACTACGATAGCGCTTGTTCCGCAGATAGTCGATGCCGTAAGTGTACCTGTTGTAGCAGCTGGGGGCATGGCAGATGGCAGAGGACTAGCTGCAGCTCTCGTATTGGGAGCACAAGCTGTTCAAATGGGAACCAGGTTTATCTGTGCAGAAGAATGTATTGCTCACACCAATTTCAAACAGAAGGTCCTGTCCGTTGGGGACCATGATACAGTGGTAACCGGAGAAAGCCTGGGGCACCCAGCACGTTGTTTAAAGAATAAGCTCACTCGTCAATTCCTATCTATGGAACAGTCTGGGGTCCCAGCCGAAGAGTTGAACCAGTTTGGCATTGGGAAGCTGTACTCCGGTGTTATAGAGGGTGATATTGAGCAAGGATCGTTAATGGCAGGACAAATCGCAGGTCTGGTATCAGATATCAAGCCCGCCAGATCTATTATTCAAGACATAGTCGCAGAAGCAGAGGAGGTATTTCGTAGAATCAAATCCACTATGGGCACAAACGGAGGGAATCAGAATGGTTAGGGTGGCCTATGTCTTTCCCGGGCAAGGTTCCCAGAAGGTTGGTATGGGGAAGGAGTTATATTCGGTCTCCAAGGAAGCCCAGCGTGTATTTGATGAGGCAGATGAAGTACTGAATTTCCCCCTCTCTAAACTCTGTTTCGAAGGTCCTCAGGAAGAACTATCAAAAACTATCAATGCACAACCAGCTATTTTAGCTACAAGCATTGCCTTTCTCAGAGCATCTGGGAATCGCCAAGAAGTCGAAACAACCTATGGTCCACCATCACTCATAGCAGGTCATAGCCTAGGGGAATATACTTCTCTTGTGGCAGCCGGTGTTTTATCATTCTCTCAAGCATTAATCCTAGCCAGAGAAAGAGGCAGGTTAATGCAACGTGCAGGAGAAGACTCCCCAGGAGGTATGGCAGCCATCATCGGGTTAGATCAACCAGTTGTTGAGGGTATTTGCATAATATCAGGAACCGAGATTGCTAATATAAACTCGCCAGAGCAGATAGTGATCAGTGGGCCAACCGGTTCACTAGATACTGCTATGGACTTGGCAGAAGAAAAAGGAGCCAAGAGGGTTATACCCCTTGCTGTCAGCGGAGCCTTCCATTCCAAGCTAATGGAACCAGCAGCAGAGGCAATGGCCAGGTCTGTTCAAGAGCTCGTATTTCAGAATGCTAGCATCCCCATCATAGCAAATACCACCGCTCAACCTATCATAGAGGCCACTGAAACCCGAGCAGAACTGCTAGATCAACTATGTCAGTGTGTACAATGGCGTAAGTCGGTGGAATATATGGTAGAGTCAGGTATCGATACTTTTATCGAAGTAGGGCCTGGACAAGTATTATCTGGATTAATTAAGCGAATCGATAGTAATGTCAATGTGATTAAACTCTAACCGCAAGCAACGTCATCTACTATCCAAGACTTATGTACAGACAATGCACTCGTGACTGCACTAGCAGGCCATATCACCCTAGAAGGATCAACTGCATTAGGCCCTCGTTTACAAAGTAGAATATCTCTATGTCTTAATGACGGAAATGTGTCTTAACACCAACAACAATGTCGCACAATCCGTCCCAACAGCAACTGCTCCATTCCACATACTGTTGTTGAAGGGAGGATGACCATCGTGTAGACTATGCTGACGTTTCAAGCTACTGATGATACATCTCTGTAAACACACCAACTAGGTGAACGCAGTGAGAGATGTAACAAGGTTTAGAAAAGGGCAACTTAGAATGAATGAACAGGCCGATGATATCGGTCGAGTCGCACGGATTCGAGAGCGCCGTAAAGCAAGAGGTATGGCTTTACAAGTGCTGTTTGAGATCGATTATACTGGCCACGAGTGTGAACCCATCCTGCATTGGCTCGCACAGGAAGAAGGATCAACCGATGATACAGTCTCATTTGCCCGAAATATCATAGAAGGTGTCCTAGAGAACAAAGACCAATTGGATGCTACAATCGAGCTATTTGCTCCAGCTTGGCCTGTCGAGCAACTAGCTTCGGTTGACCGGAATGTGCTTCGTATTGGTGTATATGAGATCTTACAAGGTCAAGTCCCTGTCAGAGTGGCTATTAATGAAGCAGTAGAACTTGCCAAGAGGTTTGGCACGGATAGTTCACCTAGGTTTGTTAATGGCGTTTTGGGATCGGTCCATTCTCAGCCTAATAGGGACCCATTGAATGAAAGGAGGTCGTAAGGTGTCGACAGTGTTTGAACGCGTAAAGAAAGTAGTAGTTGATCAATTGGGAGTAGACGAGGAAGAAGTAATTGCAGGCGCATCCCTAACCGACGATTTGAAGGCAGATTCGCTCGATCTTATGGAACTAGTCGTCGCCCTAGAAGAAGAATTCAGCGACTCCAAGACGAAATTAGAAATACCCGACGAAGATATCGAACAAATAGCAACCATCCAAGATATTGTTGACTACATTGAAGCCCACGCCGGTTGAAATACAAAATCTAATGATACTCTCCAGACCCTCCCCATCCCTTCAAGAGATACTTGTCAACGGTGAGGATCATTTCATCATCGCCAAACGAAATGTCCCACAGCCCGCAACCACATACCGGACACTTCTCAACACCTTCTATCAGCAAACACTCAGTGCGAAAAGCCTTGCATTTCGCACTGAGTCTGAGAGAGGACATCCCCACTCTTTAATCACCTGCACATGCAAGGTTTTGTTCGATCCATTCCTCGCGAGCACCCCCCCCATCAGACGGTGGTCTATTAATATCGATATGACGCAATTCGTGATGGGACATTCAAACCATCAAGGGCTTTTGGGCAAGCTAAAGATAACCAGGCCACTAGTTTATGCGCTAGTAAAGCAAACCAGCCCATCATTGAAAGACATATGAATATCTCGCAAAATATGACAATGTGGAATGTTATCGGACAACCTGAGGCAATATCTTCGTTGGAACGCAATTCTCAGCAAGGACGGCTTTCTCACGCCTATTTATTTGTGGGACCTCCACACGTGGGCAAGAGGACACTAGCCATCACCCTAGCACAATCTGTCAACTGTAAAGCGCAGGAAAGACCATGTACCTCTTGTGATGCTTGTCGGCGTATATTGGAGGAAAAGCACCCCGACGTTCAGATTTTGGGTTTAGATTCTAAGCATCACGCCGAAATAGGCATACACTATATCAGAGAAATACAAGCCACATCATACCTACCCCCGTTTGAGGGGCGCTATAAGGTATTCATCATTCAAAATGCTGAGGCTCTCTCCTCAGAAGCTTCCAATTGCCTTCTCAAGATTTTAGAGGAACCCTCACCACAAGTCCTCTTTCTACTACTGAGTTCAAGGGAAAGGCAGCTACTACCTACAATCACATCTCGTTGTCAACGTATTGAACTACGCCCTAGCCCAGTTTCTAGCATAAAGACAATGCTCATTCTAAGTTTAAATGTGGAAGAAGATAAAGCAGAGACAATCTCCAAACTATCCAAAGGACGTCCGGGATGGGCATTGCAGGCAGTATCAAATGAACACTTAATAAACGAGCGTATCCAGAACTTGAATAGCGTTGTAGCAATTGGCCAAGCACACCGAGAGCAGCGACTCGCCCAGATCGGAGAAATTGCGCTTCGTTACAGTAAAGATCGCTCACGCATAGATGATATGCTCTGTATATGGGCAGACTGGTGGCGCGATATCATGCTCGTTCGAACCAAGAACAACCAATTTATAACCAATGTAGATTTTATGCCCACTCTGATCCAAGAAGCAGAAAAATATAATCTTTGTCAAATTAGTAAGTATCTGCGTAACCTGCAGACAGCAAGAGAACAACTGGAGCAAAACGTTAATCCCCGTCTCTTGCTCGAAAACCTTGTACTTGGTCTTCCAAATTCTTGACACTATATCTACAAACGACATACACTACCTCAATTAAGGAGAAGGATCATGCGTTTCGGATACACAGAAGAAGAAAAGAAACTTCAACAGGAAATACGAGATTTCTTCGCAAAGGAATCCGATCTCTTAATACGCGCCCAACAAGAGGTTGGTAATTCGGGGATAGGTCGTCAAGGATGGAAAGACAATTCTTGGGAACTAGTACGAAAGCTGGGCAAGAAACGATGGCTGGCGCCCACATGGCCAGAAGAATACGGTGGTATGAACGCATCCTATATGCAGCGATTCATAATCTACGAGGAAACCGCATATCACTACGGCCCAGGTGCATTCGTTGGAGCGGGGATGGCCGGGCCAGTGATCATGCGCCAAGGGACAGAAGAACAAAAGAAGGACTTCCTGCCCAGAATTGCCCAAGGTGAGATAGAATTCGCGCTTGGTTATACCGAACCCCAGGCTGGATCCGATCTTGTTGCACTGGATATTCGTGCCGAGGACAAGGGCGACTACTATCTGATGAACGGGCAAAAGGTCTTCAATACAAGATCACACTACGCTCAATATCATTGGCTGGGAGCAAGGACAGATAGTCAAGTCATGCCCAAACACAAAGGCATATCACTGTTCATCGTAGACCTATCCAGCCCAGGTATTACCGTTAGTCCTTTGTGGGGAATGGGGGGATTACGTACTAACGAAGTCTTCTACGATAACGTCAAGGTCCCTAAGACTTGTAGGGTAGGCGAAGAAAATAGGGGTTGGTATTACATAGCCGAAGCCCTCGATTATGAAAGATCATTTGCTGTAGGAGGTACCAAGCGAACCTTCGAAAGACTGGTTGACTACGTCAAGGAACAAGGGGACACCCTTGCAAAGGACCCAATTATTCGGCAACGTCTTGCTGATCTTAGAGTACAAATAGAAATAGCAGATTTACTTGCCGTCCGCGTACCATGGATGCTGGATAGAGGAACTATTCCCACCTATGAGGCAGCGATGTTAAAAATGTTCTCTACAGAAACACGCCAACGCCTAGCAAATACTGCCACTCAATGCATGGGTTTATATGGGCAACTACTTCCAGACTCCAAGTGGGCAGCGCTTATAGGAGACATTGTTGAACTCCATCTAGAAGCAGTCAGCGCTACATTCGTTGGAGGAACCTCCGAAATCATGAGAAACATCATAGCGCTTCGAGGATTGGGACTACCGCGATGATGCAACCTGAGATCAAATGATGGTGCCCACCTCACCAAGACAAAACAAAGGAATTGAAAGACTTATTCGGAAAGCAGTTTTCGACTCTGCACCATATACTCCTGTACTACCAACAGAAGTACTGGAGACTAGCTACGATATTGGTTCTGATGAGATAATAAAACTGGATGGTAATGAGAATCCTTACGGCTGTAGCCCCAAAGTACAACAAGCCCTAGTCAATTACTCGCAGTATCATATCTATCCAGATCCAGAACAGCGCGAGTTGCGCAATGCATTATCCGAATATATCCAGATCGGTGTTGAGCATATTGTTATAGGAAGTGGGAGTGATGAGCTCATCGACCTGATTCTGCGTCTCCTGATCGAACCAGGAGACAAGGTATTGAATTGTGTCCCGACATTTGGTATGTATTCCTTTTTTGCTGAGGTTTGTGGGGCTAAGGTTATCGCTATACCTAGGAATAGTGATTTCTCTATCGATCCTTCTGCTATCATCAATGCGATAGATAAGAACACCAAGGTTGTGTTTATTTCATCCCCTAATAATCCAACGGGGAATACGACTTCAGAAGAGGTCATCTGCGCGCTACTCGATACAGGTGTGATAGTTGTCGTAGATGAAGCCTACCTGGAATTCGGAGGACAAACGGCAATACCCTTAGTCCCCAAGCATGATAACCTCATAGTACTGCGTACCTTTAGTAAGTGGGCAGGATTGGCTGGTCTTAGAATAGGATATGGCATCTTCCCGTTGAAAATTGCTTTCTACATCAATAAGATTAAGAATCCGTACAACGTAAATGTTGCCGCACGTGTTGCTGCAATAGAATCACTCAAGGACCTCGACCATCTTAGACAAATCATAAATGCCATAATCGAGGAACGCGAAAGGCTTTTTCTCAGCTTGCAGGGTATCCCTTATCTGCACCCCTTCCCGTCTCAGGCAAACTTTCTATTATGCTCTGTTGATAATGGGATAGCACGGGAGCTTCACAGTAACCTTCAGCAAAGGGGTATCTTCCTGCGCTATTTTGAAACGCCTCTATTAGATAATTGTATTCGAATCACTGTAGGTAAACCCAAACAGAATAAAGTATTAATTCACACTCTTAAGGACTTCCCTTTCTAGTAGAAAACAGCAATGACCTATTAATAACCACAAACCATCTGTTGAAATATACGTTCAGTCCATGTAATTATTTACGGGTCGCGAATTGGAGGCAACTCGATTCCATGGATGCACTTGGTTTTGTGCTATAATTCAATGGGAGTAAAGATAGAACTATGGATAAGACAAAAAAGCGCGCACTCATAGAAGATCATAAAGCCCACGATAAAGATACGGGTTCCACCGAAGTACAAGTAGCAATACTCACCATGCGGATAAAGGAATTGACTGAGCATCTCAAAGTGCATCGGCATGATCATCACACAGAACACGGTCTGATCAAGCTCGTAGGACAGAGAAGAAGGCTCCTGGCCTATTTAGAAAGAGAAGATAGAGACCGGTATGTAAAGGTGACTAAGCGCCTGGGATTAAGAAAATAAGATTAGTATTAGCATCATCCAAGTATTTTCATCGCCAATCAAATGGGTCATGTTAGGATGACAAACAACACATGTATATATAATATTCCCGTGTTTGTTGCAGGAGAGATGTTTCTTGCGCGAAGTTCAGCCATCGTTTCCTGTATAGCTAATCACTACCAACCTTCTGATTGGAAAGGGTTTGAGGAGGTCTGAGGTTTGAGTTTTCCAACATCACAAAAGTTCGAAGGTACTATTGGCGGTAGGACGCTCGCAATCGAGACAGGGACATTCGCTGAACAAGCCAACGCGGCTGTTACGGTTCGCTATGGGGACACAGTGGTCTTGGTCACGGTCTGCGCTTCTAAGTCTTCAGGACAGAGGTTTGACTTTCTGCCATTGACTGTAGACTATGAAGAAAGGCTATATGCGGCAGGGAAAATCCCTGGCGGCTTTCTGAGGCGAGAAGGCCGCCCCAGCCAAGAAGCCGTTCTTGCTAGCAGACTTATAGACCGCCCCATCCGGCCATTGTTCCCCAAAGGATTCACCGAAGAGATTCAGGTAATCGCAACCGTTCTTTCGGCCGACCGAGAGAATACACCAGAGGTACTTGCATTGATCGGTGCCTCTGCAGCTCTTTCTATGTCCGATATCCCATTTGCAGGGCCAATAAGTGCCACCCGAGTTGGATATATAAACAATCAGCTCGTGGCTAATCCTATCTATTCCGACATGCAGTACAGCCTGCTTGATGTCGTTGTGGCAGGCTCCGAGGATGCTGTAATCATGATCGAGGCAGGTAGCAAGGAGGTATCGGAGGAACTCATCCTAGAAGCAATTAGCTTTGGCCAGCAAATAAACCAAGATGTCATTCGTATTCAGAGAAATCTGTGTGAAGCTTGTGGAAAGCAAAAGATGCCCCTCCCTGAAACTGCCGAACCAAATCAGGAGATGGTCGATGCAATCTTTGCAACTGTCGGAGATCAGGTGAACTCCTTATTCGGAAAAACCAAGACAGAACGAGAAGGAATACTATCCAGTATAAAAGACTGCTTAGTGACTGAGCTTGGGGAAACGTACCCCGCTCAAGAGATGTTCGCTGCTCTTGATGTACAACTCAAGAAAGCCGTAAGAACTGCCATCTTGGAAGAAGGTCATCGACTCGATGGACGTATTACAACTGAAGTCCGCCCTATATCCTGTGCCGTAAGCCTACTCCCTCGAACCCATGGCTCTGGCCTGTTTCGAAGAGGACAAACTCAAGTATTGACCATTACAACATTAGGCTCTATGGATGAAGAACAACGTCTAGATGGACTGACCTTAGAAGAAAACAAGAGGTTCATGCATCATTATAACTTTCCACCTTTCTCTACAGGTGAGACAAAGCGTATTGGAACACCAGGACGACGAGAGATCGGGCATGGAGCATTAGTAGAAAAGGCAATCGCCCCGGTAATTCCGAGGGAAGAAGACTTCCCCTATACCATAAGACTAGTATCCGAGGTTATTAGCTCCAACGGTAGTACTTCTATGGCATCTACCTGCGGCAGCACCCTTTCGATAATGGATGCGGGAGTTCCAATACTAGCCCCGGTAGCAGGAATCGCCATGGGTGTGATTACAGGAGAGGATGGTAAATACGCCATTCTCACCGATATTGAAGGTATAGAAGATGCCTATGGGGATATGGATTTCAAAGTGGCAGGTACAGCAGAAGGTATTACCGCCCTTCAGCTGGATATCAAAGTTAAAGGCATAAGCCATGAGATTCTGAAGCATGCATTAGCACAGGCTAGAGATGCTCGGTTATTTGTACTCAGCAAGTTACAAGAGACCATCGCAGCAAGTAGACCTGAGCTGAGTAAGTATGCCCCCAGAATGGTCAGAATCCAGGTTTCACCACAAAAGATTGGCGCCATTATAGGGCCCGGTGGAAAGACCATCCGATCCATAACAGAAGAGACCAAAGCCACTGTAAATATCGAAAATGATGGCACTGTAATCATTGGTTCCAGCAACGAAGAAGCTGTACAGAAGACTATCGGTATGATAGAAGCACTAACTAGAGATGTCGAAGTCGGTGGCATCTACACTGGAAAGGTCACCAGGATCTTTAATTACGGCGCTTTGATAGAGATCCTTCCCAATAAAGAAGGCTTAGTACACATTAGCGAACTCGCTGATTACCGCGTGCCAAGCGTAGAGGACGTGGTGAAAGTAGGAGATGAAATAACGGTTATGGTAACCGAAATAGACCGACAGGGAAGAGTAAACCTATCGAGACGTGCTGTATTTCAGGACACCTCCCAGTCAAGCAACGCGGGAGACAAGGAATCAGGGGAGCCGACCCACCACTCCAAGAAACATCAACTGGCAAGATCCCCACGTGGAGGAAAAAACATTAAAAACTAGTCTGCATGCCGCAGGGGAACGGTATCTCGCAGATAATATGGTAAGAACAGATGTCATCTAAAATAAAAGTGGTAGTACACGGGGCATTAGGGAAAATGGGGAAAGAGGTCCTTAGTGCCGTATGTGCCGATCCGGAAATAGAACCGGTAGGGGCAATAGAGCAACAACCAGACAAACAAGAAATATCTCTTCCAGACGATTCCAAAACAATACCTATCACCAGCGATATAGATTCACTACTCAAAACCCACCATCCTGATGTTATGGTGGATTTTACAGTAGTCGAAGCAAGCATGTCCGCAATACGTATTGCAGCCCTGCACAATGTAAACCTAGTAATAGGCACCACTGGATTCACCGAAGACAACCTGTCCGAAATCGAGGAACTTTCCAGGGAACACAATATCGGCATTGTAATCGCATCCAACTTTGCCATGGGAGCAATCGTCATGACACATCTGGCTAAGGTTGCATCCAAGTTCTTTGATTGGGCAGAAATCATTGAAATGCACCACGAAGGGAAGGTAGATGCGCCTTCAGGCACCGCTATCACCACCGCAGAGGCCATGATAGAAGCCCATGGCAAACCATTTGACTATCAGACGGCTCAAAAGGAAAGTGTAGCTGGCACACGAGGGGGGGAGATCGAAGGGGTTGCCATACACAGTATGCGACTACCTGGACTTCTAGCACACCAAGAAATCATCATGGGTATGGCAGGTCAAACACTTAGGATTCGACATGATACAATCAACCGTCAGTGTTACATGCCAGGAGTACTATTAGCCATCAAGGAAGTCGTACATCTTAAAGGATTAAACCGTGGATTAGATAGCCTGTTGCATCTTTAATATATACATGTATAATCGAGTATCCGATTGATCGATGCAACATCTGGTCAGAATCCAGGTTAATCGTCAAGAATGATATCTCAATGCCGAGATTCTTATGCACCAATTTTTCTCAATTAATAGTATTGTTTCACTCATATTAGAATGTAAAGAAAGGGGGTACGGATGAAAGAACTTAATGTGGCCGTGGTAGGAGCTACTGGTATTGTGGGGCAAGAGTTCATCAAGGTATTAGAACAACGCAGGTTCCCAATGAAGTCAATCCGTCTCTTGGCTTCAGAGCGCTCCGCTGGCAAGAAGATCAAGGTCAATGGTCATTCAATCGAAGTTCATGAAACCACCCCCGACTCTTTTAACAATATCGATGTCGCACTCTTCTCTGCGGGCTCCGAGCACAGTAGACATTTCTCCCCCATAGCTTCTAAGGCAGGAGCTGTAGTAGTAGACAATAGTGCGGCATTCAGAATGGAACCAGGTGTTCCTCTGGTGGTTCCGGAAATCAATCCAGAAGATATAAAAGAGCATAAAGGGATTATTGCAAATCCCAATTGCTCCACAATTCAGATGGTCATGGCACTGAATCCCTTACACAAGGCAAATCCAATTAAGAGGGTAATTGCCTCTACATATCAAGCGGCATCAGGTATTGGATCGGGTGGACCCGAAGAGCTTGCAGCCCAAACAAAACAATACTGTAATGGAAAGGATAAATTCTGTCCTTCTATATTCCCACGCCAAATCAGCTTCAATCTGTTCCCACAAATCGATGTCTTCCTCGACAATGACTACACTAAAGAAGAATGGAAGATGGTTGAGGAGACACAAAAGATCATGCATGCTCCCGACATGGCGATTTCTGCCACGTGCGTCAGAGTTCCAGTATTTGTGGGACATAGCGAGGCGGTGTGGATTGAATTCGCAGAACCTATGTCCCCGGAAGAGGCACGGGATATTCTCAAACAGGCTCCTGGGATAGTGGTTGATGACGATCCAAAGAATGGGAAATACCCCGCCCCCTTGCCATCAGCTGGTACAGATGATGTCTTTGTAGGGCGTATTCGAAAAGACAGCTCACATCCCAATGGTCTCGTACTGTGGATTGTAGCTGACAACCTGCGTAAAGGGGCAGCTCTTAATACTGTACAAATCGCAGAAACGATGATCGAGCGGGGATGGATATGACAAGAGCAAAACTCGGACGAGTGCTTACAGCTATGGTAACCCCCTTTGATAGAGAGGGGGCTGTGGACTACGAACAAACCAAGAGACTTGCTTATGCATTAATTGAGTCAGGAAGCGACGGTATAGTAGTCGCTGGGACAACCGGAGAGTCTTCAACGTTAAGCACCGAAGAAAAGCTGAGGCTTTTCACTGTTGTTAAAGAGGTAGTAGGTGATAGAGGTGCTGTGATAGCTGGTACAGGAGGGAACAACACATTCCAGAGTGTTCAGCTGACTAAAGAGGCGGCCCGTATCAGTGTGGACGGAATACTATCCGTAGTACCCTATTACAATAAACCAACCCAGGAGGGTCTTTTCAGGCACTTCTGTACAATCGCAGAAGCAACTGACTTACCTCTTTTATTGTACAATATCCCGTCTAGAAGTATAATTAGCCTCTCTTTAGATACCACCATAAAATTAAGCCAAGTGTTGAATATCGTAGGCATCAAGGAAGCCAGTGGTAACTTTGACCAAATCGCACAGATCATCAGGGGGACAGAAGAAGGATTCCTCGTATATAGTGGCGAAGATAGTCATACGCTACCCATTCTTTCTATTGGTGGATACGGAGTAATCAGCGTCGTCTCTCATTTGGTGGGACAACAACTCTCCCAAATGATTCAGAACTACTTGAATGGAGACGTGGCTTCTGCAGCACAAACACATCGCCGCCTTCTCCCATTAATGAAAAGCATGTTTGTGGTTACTAATCCCGCTCCTGTAAAATATGCGCTTGGACTTGCAGGTTTTCCCGTGGGAACTCCAAGGCTTCCACTTGTTGAACCTGATGAGGTGTCGAAAGCAAGCATAGAGTCTACATTGAATGAGTACCAGTTTGATCTCAAAGTGGAATCTTGGCTGCAATAGTAAGGAGGATCTCCCAATGAAAAAGGCGCTGAAGTCTGTTGTTTGGTTCAAGGAAGTAGATAAGGATAGCATTCCTATTGTTGGTGGCAAAGGAGCTAATCTCGGAGAGCTCACCGCCGCACAAATACCAGTTCCACCTGGCTTCATCGTCACTGCTCAATCATACTTCTACTTCATAGAAAAAACCCAACTTGAAGATAAAATACGATCCAAATTAGACAACCTTGATACTGGGGATAGTAAGAAACTCCAGAGCGTCGCAGCCGAGATCAAAGAAATGATTAGTAATAGCCCTATGCCACCGGAAGTGGCAAGCGAAGTTAAAAAGGCCTACAAGAAAATGGAAGGGGGGCCTGTGGCAGTAAGATCCTCCGCCACGGCTGAAGACCTTCCCGAGGCTTCATTTGCTGGACAACAACGCACATATCTTAATGTAGAGGGCGAAGATCAAGTTGTAGCGGCAGTACAGGGATGTTGGGCCTCACTCTTCGAACCCAGGGCAATATTCTACCGTGTGCAGCAAGGATTCGATCATTTCCACGTAGGCATCGCGGTTCCTGTCCAGAGAATGGTGCAATCCAATACTGCAGGCGTCATCTTTACCACCGATCCCATAAGTAATGACAACAACAAGATCGCAATAGAAGCTGCTTATGGATTGGGAGAAACAGTTGTCTCAGGTGAAGTAACACCTGATTTTTACATAGTTGATAAGCGAGAGATGAATATTCTGGACAAGAAAATCGCCAAGCAAGAGTGGAGATTGGTACGCAACCTTGCTACCCGAAACAATGGCGATGATTATAACATCCGAGAGCAGGTTCCACAGACTCAACAAGGCCAACAAAAACTCACAGATAAAGATATCGTAGAGTTGGCTAAGCTGGCAAAACATATTGAAGAGGTCTATCAGTTTCCCCAAGATATCGAGTGGGCAAAGGAGAATGGTGCCTTCTACGTGGTACAATCCCGGCCCATCACCACACTGAATAAGGGGATAACACAAGAATCCCCATTAGATGGCAATGTGATACTAGCTGGACTAGCAGCAAGCCCCGGGGCTGCAGCAGGACCAGTCAAAATAGTACATGATCCCTCCAAGATCGATATAGTGGAGAAGGGTGATGTTTTGGTGGCCCCAATGACAACACCAGACTTTGTACCTGCTATGAAAAGAGCCGTGGCTATCGCTACAGATCATGGTGGCAGAACCTGTCACGCGGCCATAGTGAGTAGGGAATTAGGCATTCCATGTGTGGTTGGCACCGAGAAGGCCACTCAGATATTACAACCAGCTCAGGTGATCACAGTGGATGGTACAGAGGGCAAGATCTATGAGGGTGCTGTGGAAAGACAATATGCGGCTCCCACCATATCTAAGGAGCGTATCCAAACCAAGACCAGGGTATATGTGAATCTAGCTGAGCCTGATTTAGCCAATGTGATCGCAGCAAGACACGTCGATGGGGTGGGACTAGCTCGGGCAGAGTTCATGATCGCACATATTGGAGAACATCCCCGACACATGATAAGTGAAAATCGCGGAGAACAGTTCACCGACCGATTATCAAAGGGCCTCGAAACATTTGTCCAGGCCTTTACACCCAGGCCAGTAGTATATAGAACGACTGATTTCAAAACAAACGAATACCGTAATCTCAAAGGCGGCGAAGCTTTCGAGGGTGAAGAGGAGAATCCTATGATTGGTTATAGGGGATGCTCTCGCTACGTAATCGATCGGGATGTTTTTAAACTAGAAGTACAGGCAATAAAGAAAGTGCGAGAGAGTTATGATAACTTGTGGGTTATGATACCTTTTGTACGCACCATTCAAGAATTCGCCGCAGTGAAGGAGCAGTTGAAGGAAGAAGGATTACATCAGTCTGAATCCTTTAAACTTTGGATGATGGTTGAGGTTCCTTCAAATATTATACTGCTGGATAGGTTCATTACCGAAGTTGGTATCGATGGGATATCTATTGGTTCGAATGATCTCACACAACTAATCCTAGGCATTGATAGAGACAATTCGAAGTTAGCCTCCCAGTTTGATGAGCGAGACGACGCTGTCATGTGGGCAATACAAAAAGCAGTCACCACTTCTGTTAATCATGGCATCACCTGCTCCATTTGTGGGCAGGCTCCCTCAGTATATCCAGAACTCACCGAGAAGCTTGTTAGCTGGGGAATTACTTCTGTATCCGTCAGTCCAGACATGATAGAGCAAACAAGAGAGATCATCAGCACCGCTGAAAAGAAAGTAGTAGTGCAATAAGCCCAAATACCTGTAAAAGTATCTTTAACACCTTAGTCATCTAAAAAAACCATCTACCGATACAGTATCGCGTTTATATACCATATGCATATGTGTTTTTGTCCCTAACTGGGCACCCTCCTCACTATATCCCTGTGGAATGGTATAATTAGTAATTCCAATATGTGTTGTAGCACAAGATTAATCATCTATGTTCAACTCAGTTATGGAGTCAAGCTCTTCATAGCGACATATATAACCGTTATTAACTAATAGATATGACAATGATCACAGGTTCTAGCACAATTCGTGCAAGATTGGAATTAAGAGAAGAAAGCCTTTCCCCTTTCGCATCGCGCAGCAAGGAATCAAAGGGGAGGCTAAGGCATGAATCCCCCTGTCCCATACGCACAAGCTTTCAGCAAGATAGCGATCGTATAGTGCATTGTAAAGCTTTTCGAAGACTTAAGCATAAAACACAGGTCTTTATCGCACCACACGGTGATCACTATGCTACCAGACTGACTCACACAATAGAGGTCTCTCAAATTGCGCGCACAATTACTAGAGCATTGAACCTTAACGAAGACCTTTCCGAATCCATAGCATTAGGGCACGATCTAGGTCACACACCTTTTGGACACATTGGGGAACAGGTATTAGATAATCTTTCCCCATTTGGCTTCAGACATAGTCAACAGAGCCTTCGCGTGGTTGATTATCTAGAACATAGCGGAGTAGGTCTAAACCTCACGTGGGAAGTCCGTGATGGCATTATAAATCATTCGAAGTCGGTAGACGACATACAAGGTAATGAATCGACAATGCCCGCCACCCTAGAGGGGCAAGTATGCAGGATCGCTGACGGGATTGCATACATAAACCATGATATAGATGATGCTATAAGAAGAGGAGTCATCACCGCAAGCGATTTACCCTACTCTGCCATGGAAATTCTTGGCTATACCCACTCTGAGAGGATCGACACCATGGTACAAGATGTCATCGAATCCTCCAGGATCCAAGATAGAATCATTTCGCTGAGTACCCCAGTGCGTAATGCTGCCAACATCCTTCGACAATTTCTTTTCCGTAAGGTATATTTACCAAGCTCAGAGACTAAAGAAGCAAAAAACGCTCAAAACACCATTCTAACGCTTTATGAGTACTTTTTCTCACATTTCGACTTCTTACCATCTGAATATACAATCCATGCTATTAGTACAGAGCAAGGGGCAATGGACTATATCGCGGGAATGACCGACCGATTCGCACTAAGGACTGCAATTCAGATTAATCCAACGCTAGATACCATTACTGGCACCTATGATCACATTGGTCCCATATAGTTCATATATGACCACAACAGACGAAATCAAACAGAGGTTAGACATAGTAGAGGTCATATCCAGCTATGTCCCGCTCCAAAAGGCAGGGCGTAACTTCAAGGCTAATTGTCCTTTTCATGTGGAAAAGACCCCTTCTTTCTACGTATTTCCAGAACGACAGACATGGCATTGTTTTGGAGCCTGTGGTTCTGGAGGCGATATCTTTTCCTTTGTTATGAAGAGAGAGAATGTAGGCTTTGGAGAAGCCCTTCATCTATTGGCAGACCGGGCCGGTATCTCCATTGATATAGACTCTAGAGGCATACAGAAGAAGCAAGAAGGCAAACGACTGCAAGAGATAAACAACCAGGCAGCTCAATTCTATCACGAATTACTCCTACACTCTCCACAAGCAGAATTAGCTCGTACTTATTTAGATAAGCGAGGCATTTCCTTAGCATCTATTGAGGTATTTCAACTAGGGTATAGTCCCAACCGATGGGATGAAACCAGTCTGTATCTCGAGAAGATTGGTTATACTGAGCAGGATACTATTAATGCTGGCCTAGCCATTCAAAAGGAAGCAGGGGGTAGCTACGATCGATTTCGTAATCGTCTCATGTTTCCCATAAGAAATATTAGTGGTGTAGTGGTTGGTTTCGGCGCAAGGGCGTTGGATGATTCCAATCCTAAGTACCTCAATTCACCACAGACCGAAGTCTTTGACAAAAGCTCAATTTTCTATGGCATTGATCGAGCGAAGGAATCCATCAGGAAACATGATCTAGTTGTAATTGTAGAAGGCTACATGGATGTCATCGCAGTTCATCAGTACGGTTTCCAGAATACAGTGGCTTCCATGGGAACATCCCTCACAGAAAAGCAAGTTAGTAGCCTCAAGAAACTCACCAAGAATCTGGCATTCGCCTTAGACGCCGATACAGCCGGTGAGACAGCAACTCAAAGAGGAATTGATCTTACTACAACTGTCTTGGATCAGAAGGTGGTGCCAGTTATCACCTCCCAAGGGAAGGTTGAATATGAACACGCCTTGGACGCAGAGTTGAAAGTCATACTCCTTCCCACATCCAAGGATCCAGATGAGATTGTCCGAGACAATCCAGAAACTTGGCACAGTCTTGTAGAAACTGCCCTATCAGTAGTAGACTATACGTTTGAGTCTGTGGCCTCAACGCTCGACCTCAGTAAACCTGAAGGCAAGACCGCGGCTGTTAATAGACTACAACCTGTCATCGAAAGGATTAAAGACCCTATACAAAGAGCGCACTACATCGGAGAACTGGCACAACTAGTAGGAATTGACCAAAGACTTTTGGTACAAGCCTTTGGTCCACGTCGACAGAAAAAGGCTCTGCCAGAAAGAGCCAAAACAACCTTTTCCCTCCCCAGTGCCGATTCGTGGGAAGAGTATTGCCTTCGATTATTGTTACATCACCCAGTACTTCATGTCCATGCAAGTAGACTAAGCTCGGACTATTTTGAACGCAGTGAATACCGTGAGATTTTCCTGGCCTGGATAGCCAACCCTAATCTTAGCCAATTGCAGAACAGTCTAAACACCGCTCTTAGCGATCATCTGGATAGGCTTATAAATTGTGAATTCCCACATCTATCCGATGAAAAGGCGGACAAAGCATTAGACGACTGTGTTATCCGTATGCAACAAAGATGGCTAAAGGCAATGAAGGCCACAGAAGCGACACTGCTATCACAATCTCCCGGCGAAATAGACATGAACACAGAACAATATCAAAGTATGGGTGTAATAAGAACCAACTCTGAACTAAGAAAGGTCTTTACCCAAAACAAGCAACCGAATGAAAGGGAGTGACTATGCCCAAACGAAGGAAGGCAGTCAAGGAGAAACAAGAACCGGATGCTATCGAAACCCATGAAGAGAGAGAGGACAGTATCCCGGAGATAGAGGGAGAGGTCGAACCCGAAGTAGACGATGATAGCAAAGTCGATCTCACAGAAGAAGACTATCTTAGCTTGGCTAAAGAGACTGTAGAGGCAGAAGAGCTCGTCTGGCAAGGTCCCGATAGCATCGAGACAAAGGATGAAGACGATTTCAAATTCGAAACTGAAAGAGACCTCGACCTAGGAGACCTGGAAGGAGTAGATGATCCGGTTCGAATGTACCTCCATGAAATCGGCAGGGTGCCTCTCCTCACCGCAGAAGAAGAAAAGATGCTTGCCAAGAAGATCGAAGGGTCAAAGCATATTGAACAAATCAGAGAAGATCATATCTTTCGTACTGGAAGACAACCTACTGCTATCTCCATTTGCATCGCAATGCTGGAACAATTGGTTCAGGCGGAAACCGCACTGATCACACTAGAACAGCGTCTTGGATTGTCATCCGACCGAAGCCTTCTCGACAGGTTATCTGACCCTGAGATGCGTGCAGTGATAGATGGAGAGGTGGATCCACAAATAAGCATAGAGGGAGAACATCACCCTTCAGAGGGTTTAAACGAAGTAGACCTGCGAAATCTCTCTCTAGCATCTCGGCTTCTTCCCTCTCAAATAACTGAAGCAATAGAAACAAAATCTATAACTGAAGTTGCAGAACTGTGTTCCCAGTCATCATTCACAGCTAACTTGAAACAATACGAGAAATCTGCCAATACTCATTTTAATAGGATAGAAAATGAAGGTAAGAAGGCAGAAAAACACCTCACTGAGGCAAACTTAAGATTGGTTGTCAGCGTTGCTAAGAAGTACATAGGAAGAGGCATGGCTCTACTAGATGTGATACAGGAAGGCAATATCGGGCTTCTTCGTGCTGTGGAGAAGTTTGACTATAGGAAGGGTTACAAGTTCAGCACATATGCCACGTGGTGGATACGCCAAGCAATTACTCGTTCCATAGCAGATCAAGCCAGAACCATTCGGATACCGGTACATATGGTAGAAACAATCAACAAGCTCCACAAAGTGAGTCGTCGTCTGGTTCAAGAATACGGAAGAGAACCTACCCCCGAAGAGATTAGTGAACGAATGGAGATTCCGACTGAGAGGGTGGAAGAGATCATCAAGATGTCTAGAGAACCTCTATCTTTAGAAACCCCAATTGGTGAGGATGAAGATAGCCATCTTGGGGATTTCGTCGAAGACCAAGCCGTTACCCCTCCCATCGATGTAGCTTCCCATCAATTGCTGAGAGAACAGATTGAGGCAGTAATATCAACTTTACATCCGAGGGAACAGACAGTGATTAGACTTCGGTTCGGATTGGATGATGAGCGTAATCGTACACTCGAGGAAGTAGGCAAGGAATTCGGTGTTACTAGGGAACGTATACGACAAATCGAGGCTAAGACTCTGCGCAAACTCCGACATCCTAGCCGCAGTAAGAAACTAAAAGACTATCTAGAGTAGACAAAATCAACAATGTTTGCGCACTTAAGAACAGGTATTGAACGATTATGGTACACTATGACGTCAATAGGAGAATATACTATCGCATTGGGCAGTAACACCAGACATGGTCATACGAGGAACTATAGACGAAAATGCATAAAGTAATCAGAGCCCTATTAGCAATAGTCACAGTTCTTACTACATTGGCCATTATAGCCTTCGGAGTGGAATGGTATCTTCTTGCTCAACCCACCGATATTAAACAGAAAATGATTTCGGTACCATCCACAACAGTTGATGCAGAGAGATTTGACAACAAGGTCGCAGCTTTCGAAGGTGATCTGGATCAAGCTCATTTTGGAGAGGAAATCAGCCTGATCCTCTCACATGAGGAAGTCACCTCCAAAGCTAACGAATTCATAAAGAGAGCAAACCTCCCCGTAAATGTACAATCTATACTTGTGAACTTCCGTGATGGAAAGATCTGGGCAATAGCTCAGGTGAATGTTGGTATGGAAGTTGGCGTGGGAATCATTGCTACTGTCAACATAGACGATGAAGGTTTACCAGAGCTAGTTGTTGAACAGAGCCGCATTGGCAAAGGGGCTTTGTTGCCTCCCGGAAGCAGAGAGCAAATCATGAGTGCCATAACCAATCAACAAACCCTAGCAGACTATACTGAGTCATTATCGATTAGATTGCGCAACGTGATGATCGAAGATGGGCAGATTGTTATAACCGGAACTACAACAACCCCGTCCACATGGAAAGCCTCTACACCCTCCAAAGTATACCCTAAATAAATCTACCATAACGATTAGTCCTTTAGCTCCGAATTAGTCTCTTCGGTAGCCAACTTGTTCGGGAACCTGATAAGGTTTATCGACTCTTGCTTCATCTCCCCCACTCCATTTGTAGTACATTCCCTATGTTTAACCGTGTTTACCATTTTTCAGGAGAGTCACTTCGCGGATGGCATATCTTAGGAAATGGATTCAACCAATTGATGACAGATTGTCCCCTATTCCACTAACCTACTCAAAAATTCCAAAGGTCCTTCATTACATTATCTTGTTTACACAGTCTTAGGATTTCCACATAGGATTTACCCCTTGTTCTCCTCTACAGACACGCTATTTACCTGGCCATACACCTTTAAGTCATAGACTTTATTAACATACCTACTATAACATCCAATTATTGATATCCGGAGGGTGAATATGTCCACCGATCAAATCACAAACACGTTAGCCAATGACCACCATGACACGGAGGAGCCTCAGCTACATGAGGTCCTAGGTAAAATCGCTACACCCGCATCGAATCTAAAGGGTATAGGCAGAAGCCTAGCAGATGAGATTAGAAAGGCTATGGACCTAGACTGGGCAGCTGTTGCTTTGATAGAACATGATTCAGAACAACACATTAAGCTTTACCCCCTATCACCCCAAACGCCTTCCGAGTTGCAAGGAAAGAACATAGTTCCATTCGCTGGCACACCAGTAGAGTGGGTGTTTAACAATCGCAGAGCTTGGATAGAACCCGACCTATCGAAAAAAAGCCCCTTCTGGACCAATGCAACATTACTGCAACAGGGTATATTATCCATTGCATGTCAGCCCATTTTCTCTTGGGGTGATGTCTTGGGATGCCTAATTGTTGGGAGTAAGCGTCGTTACGCCTATAAAGATGGGGAGATGTCAGTTCTAAAAAGATCCACAACCAGACTCGCGCTGTTCATCGACAACTATAGAGTCGTCGAAGAAAGCAGACAAAAAGCAGGAGAACAGTTTGCAGAGCTACTCGAAGAACAAAGAAAAACCACGGAGGAGCAGTTTGAGGTCTTACTAGAAGAGAATCGGCAGAGACTTGACGAACAAACGTTTATCAATCGGTTAGTCTCTATTCTTAGCTTCGGAGAAGACCTCTCCCACAGCTTTGAGATCTTTACTACACAGTTAAGACAACGGATTGAATTCGACAGGTTGAGTTTTGCCGTTATTGAAGGGGAGAGGGTTCTTATCAATCTGGCTGTCTCGCCAAATGATACGTCGCCAAAAGCAGGGGAGGTATATCTCTTAGGTGACTGTGGAACGGCCTGGGTTGCAGAACGACAAAGGACGCATGTCGAAAACGATCTAACATTAGAAAGACAATTCCCAATTGACGAAATCCACCTGAAAAACGGTATTCGTTCAATGATTCGACTACCTCTACTGAGCAGGACAGGAGTTTTCGCAACACTCAATCTAGGATGTCAACGTCCGCATGCCTTCGGCAGTAACGAACAGGCTTTTCTAGAAATGTTGGCCATTCAAATAGCCCCATCCGGAGAGAAAATCTACCTAAGTGCAAGAGAGAAAGAGCGTAAAGAGCTCCTGAATGCAATTAGTCACGAAGTAAAGACTCCACTTACTTCCATTGTCGCTACTACAAAACTTCTATCAGAAGAACTTAATCAAACAGACCAAGTTCCCCACGAGCGGCTTATGGTAAATCTAGCAAGCAGTGCAGAAAGCATGCAAAGCAGAGTATCACAATTTCTAGATTTAGCTTTAATGCAAGCATCTGACTACAAGCTACCAGTAGAAACTGTTTCCATTAAGACAGTTCTCGAAGAATCACTTTCTCAAGTCTCCTATGCAACTCAAAGCAAAGGCCAGTCAATCGTAGTAATGATGTCTTGTGATGATTCTCCTAGGGTACGCGCTAATCGTCAGAGACTAGCACAGATATATATGCTTCTGCTCAATAACGCTATATCCATAAGCCCCCATGAAAGCGTTATTCATCTAATCATACGTACTGATAACTATCAATTAATTACAGAAGTACAAGATGCAGGAATCAGTTTTACACCAGAGGAACAGAAAGAACTTCTTTCACCCTATCACTCCATGGAATCTGATAGACAAAAACATCCCGAGTACAGACTCTCGCTTGCTCTAGCAAAGAGGCTTATCGAACTTCACGGAGGCAATCTTTGGCTTAATAGTCAAATAGATACAGGGAATTGCACTGGATTCACTCTTCCTCTAACATCATGAATCAACTGACCAACTATAATCAAAACACCTATCTAGGGGCAGTGGCAAACTGCCCCTTCTTCTTGTCAAGAACTTATTACTTTTTTACATCTATCCTCCACTAAATACAGACGTTTACATTAATTCCCACTATTTTCATATTATATTCATGGTATTTTCGCATGATTGTCCCCTTTGTTTACTCCAATTTATCTTTCTTGACTGTAAGGTAAATGCGAGGTACACTTACGGTAATAGTGTATGCATGCCATTATATTTTAGAAAGTTAATATATTATACCATTCTTTCATTTTGGGTGAGGCTAGTCACATAATCTAGGTCTCAGGGTATTAATCTGAAATAATAGGCCCACCCTCTGAGGGGAGGTGGAAGAATGATGAACGAATGGAGGAATGAGACTCTAACGTAATCCTCCTCCATTCTACGCCAACTCAAAAAACACGGCTGCTTATTCATTTCTAGGAGGTAGAAATGGGAGGTTTATTCAAGACAATCGGCCACTTGATAGTGATCGTAATAGTTGTTGTAGCTATAGCTGCTGTCATCCTTGCTGTACCTGGTAGCCGCAGTTGGGCAGTAGGACAGCTTGGCCGGGTTACCGATACCCTTGGGCCTGAAGAGATGGCAGCTTTGTTTCAAACCGCAGTCGATAACATGGATTCGGCAGCTATCGCAGAGATTGTAAACGATGCAGAGAAAAGAGAATCTCTCGTAGAATTAGCAAATCAGCTCACTATCGATACAGAATCTGAAGCAACAGCAGATGTCATTAACAGTATAATCTTAGATCCCGATATGGCACCTTTTATCAACGAGCTAATTGCAGCCCTTGATCCAGATGCCCTTTCCCAACTTCTTAACGATATTCTCTCTAATGATGGAACTGCAGAGTTAGTCACTAGCATTATTTCCAACCTAGATTCAGAATCCATTGCCCACCTTGTGAATCAGATAGCCGCTAGTGAAAACACGGCAGTACTAGTTAATGGACTTGTTGCCAATCTTGATCCAGTAGCTCTTGGCGATTTTATCAATACATTAGTGCTTGCCCCAGGTACAACCGATCTAGTTAATACACTTGTGTCAGACCTAGACTCTCTCGCTCTTGCCGAGATGCTAAACAATGTGCTCGGTAGTCCTGAGACCTCTGCACTTGTAAATGGCCTGGTAGCTCATTTAGATGCACCAGCCTTGGCTAATTTGACCAACTGGGTATTGGCCAATCCTGATACAGTCACCTTGGTCAATTCTCTTATTCTGGAGCTTAATCCAGAATCAATAGCTTCGTTGGTTAATGCTACGGTCGGTAATCAAGCCACTGTAGACCTTGTCAGCGATTTGGTCTCCTATCTTGATCCAGAATCCCTGGCCACCCTAGCTAATCAAGTGATATCCAACCAAGGTACGATTGACCTAACCAAAGAATTAGTAGCCCATCTTGATCCCTCCGCATTGGGCAATCTACTCAACCAGGTTATCGGTAATCCTGATACAGTTACTTTAGTCAATAGTCTCATGGCCCAGCTTGATTCACAATCAATAGCATCTCTTCTCAACCAAGTTTTAGATGCCCCTGGCACATCACAATTGGTTAATGGAATCACTGCCAACCTCGATTCTTCCGTATTGGCTAACATGTTAAACCAGGTTATTGCGCATCCTTCAACCGCTACACTAGTGAATGGTCTTATCTCAGCACTAGATTCTCAAACACTGGCTATTTTGCTCAACGAAGTTCTAGACGATCAAGGCACAGCGGCCTTGGTTAATGGATTAGTTTCCCAGCTCGATCCCGACACCTTGGCAGGACTGCTATCCGAACTTTTAAACAATCCCGACATGGTCCTCTTAGTAAATGGGCTCATAGCTAATCTCGATACTGCCGCCATGGGAGAGCTTATCAACTCGATAGTAGCACCCGATGGTGTGCCTAATCAAACGTTGATCGATTTCATCAACAACCTCTTGCCCGAATTAGATAGCGAAGCGCTAGCAAGTCTAGTAGGCGCTATCCTTGGCAATCAGTCCACTCTTGATTTGGTTAACGAGATACTTAGCGGACCCCTCACAGCCCCAGATGGTCCTTTAAATACACTTATTGCGGGGATTCTTCCGACACTACAAGAACACCTATTCCCGTACCTTTGGCTAGAGCTAGGTATTCACGATCTTACGTTGATTGGAGTAAACCTTTCAGAAATACCATTAGCAGGTCCATATATTGAGGAATTATTAGCATTTGCCGATATTAGTGTATGGGTTAGAATTACCGACCTCGTCTATCAGGAAGAAAGGCCCTTCGGCTCATAAGAAAGACCGGAATGAGGCACATGAATAGCAAGAAAGGAAGCGGAGGTGACTTATGAAAGGTGTATTCCGTACAGTCGGGCACCTGGTTGTAATTGCAATAGTCATCGTTGCCATAGCAGCAGTTGTGCTAGCCATACCGGGTAGTCGTAGCTGGGCTGTTGGACAATTGGGCAGAATCACGGACACCTTGGGTCCCGAAGAGATGTCCGTGCTTCTTGAAAGTGCCATCAATAACATGGACGGAGAGGCTGTCGCCGAAATAGTGAATGACGAAGAGAAAAGGCAAAGCCTTGTCGACCTGGTAGATGGTATTATCGATGAGATGGAGCCAGTTGCTGTGGCCGATTTGGTTAATGATATTGTTAACGATCCAGAGTTGGCTCCTTTCATCAACGAACTTATTTACTATCTAAATCCTGGAGCACTCGCCAGCCTATTGAATGGACTTACAGCTGAAGATGGCCTAGCTGACCTTCTGAACGGTCTAATGGCCCATCTGGATTCCCAATCACTAGCAACCTTAGTGAACACAATCATAGCGAACGAGGAAACAGTTGCCCTTGTCAATGAGATTATAGCTAATCTAGATACATCATCCCTAGCATATCTAATAAACAATGTGGTTGCCGATCCAGCAACTGCTGATCTTGTGAACGGCTTAGCATCTGGACTGGATCCCGAAGCACTTGCAGTTACACTAAACGGTATCATCGATAGTCCAGGCACAATACTACTAGTTAATGGTCTAATATCAAATCTAGAAACAGGACCATTGGCTAATCTAGTCAATGAAGTCCTTGCGGACGAGAACACTACAGTACTAGTCAACGGACTTATATCTGAACTCAGCGCCGAATCATTGGCTAGTCTAGTCAATCAAATTGTCTCAAATCAAGGCACAATCGATTTTGTCAATGAATTAACAACCTACCTTGACCCTGTCGCTGTCGCTGAACTAATCAATCAAGTGATCGCTGATGAAGATACGGTTGTCTTAGTCAACTCTATGGCATCACAACTCGATCCTTCTGCTCTTGCACTCCTAATAAACCAGGTTGTCGGAAGTCAAGACACTGCGGAATTCGCCAGTGGATTAGTTGCCAACCTAGATCCTGAAGGCCTAGCATTCCTACTCAATTCAGTTCTTGACAGCCCTCATACTGCAAACCTCGTCATCGGTATAGTCGACAACCTCGATCCGGTGGCCTTAGGCTTACTTATCGACAGCATTGTCGCTAATCCTGCAACGGCAGATTTGTTGACAGGATTAATATCTCATCTCGAAGCAGATACGCTTGCCACATTACTTAACCACGTTCTGTCTAATGAAGGTACTATCAGTTTACTCAACAGCGTTATCTCCCAACTCGATGCAGCAGCTGTAGCAGGTTTACTGAACCAACTGCTAGCCATTGAGGAGCTACCTACTTTCGTCAATGAACTAGTCGAAGGCCTCAATGTGGCAGTCCTGGGCAAAATGTTAGAAGGAATAATCGGTTCCGACGGTACTGCTAACCCAGTGCTAGTCGATTTCGTAATTGAGTTAATCCCTCAGTTGGATACGGATGGTATTTCCGAGCTACTCAGTGCCATACTTAGTAGCCCTAGCACTATTGGATTACTCAATCAATTACTAAGCAATCCTCTATTCACCGGTCCAGATGGCGCCATAGGTGACCTAATCAATGGGATAGCCCCATCTTTGAAAGAGCATGTACTTCCCTACCTTTGGATAAAGGGAGGTCTTGAAGGGCTAGAATTACTTGGCGCAAACCTAGCCGAAATTCCCGTGATAGGCCCGGCAATCCAGTACATCATTGAAGGCATTCATATTGGGTTGTACCTAACTCTTGATGATATTCAATATGGCCCAGAGCCGCCCTACGGCTCATAGGTAGCAGCATATTATGACATATACAAGGATTAATACATGGACAAGCGGAGGTGACTTATGAAAGGTGTATTCCGCACATTGGGGCACCTGATAGTAATAGTAATAGTCATCGTAGCCATAGCAGCAATTGTCCTGGCAGTGCCAGGTAGCCGCAGTTGGGCTGTGGGCCAATTAGGTAGAGTCACAGACACTATGGGACCCGACGAGATGTCGACCCTTTTACAAAGTGCCCTCGATAATATGGATGCAGCCGCCATTGCTGAAATAATTAACGAGGAGGAGCAGCGCGAAACACTAGTACAGTTGATCGACGACATCCTTGTGGAGATGAATCCAGCAGCAGTATCCGATATGCTCAATAATATTTTAGTTAGTCCAGACATGACCCCATTTATTGATGGGCTGGTCATGGAACTCGATCCAGTGGCATTGAGTGACCTCATCAATCAGATCACTGCCAGTGAGAGCACTGCAAATCTAGTCAACGCGATTGTAGCTGGGCTTCAACCAGAGACACTCACACTGTTGGTTAATACCGTCCTTGCCAGTGAAGGAACACAGCAGTTAGTTAACGGATTAGTCTATAGCCTCGATGCCGAAGCATTAAGCAATGTCCTAAATCCTGTACTTGCCAGTCCAACTACAGCAGAAATGATCAACAGACTCACGGCAAGGCTTGATTCGGTTGCTTTGGCAGGATTGTTAACGAATGTTGTAGAGAATCCCTATACGCTAGAGCTGGTCAAGGGTTTAGTAGCAAACCTTGACTCCACATCAATTGCAGTCATGTTAAACTCGGTGCTGGCCAATCCCGATACTGCCGTATTGGTCAGTGATCTTCTCGGTGGCATTAACCCTGAAGCTATCGCCAATTTAACAAATATACTTATTGCAGATCAGAACACTATTGCCTTTGTCAACGACCTGCTCCCCCAGATTGATCCAGCTGGCCTAGCAGAAATGCTCAACCAGACCTTGGGTAATCCCGCTACTGCCGATCTAGTCAATGGCTTGGTTGCAGAGCTTGATCACACAGCGCTATCCGAATTACTAAACCAAATAATTTCCGATCCTGCCATGGTTAGTATGGTCACGGGATTAATATCCAACCTGAATGCCGAAGCACTGGCTAGTCTGATCAACCAGATCACTGCAGACGCAGGTACGTCTGAGATGATCACCACTCTGGTTGTTAATCTTGATTCGGAGGCCTTAGCTAACCTCATCAATCAAGTAGTAGGAAATCCTGATACAATCGATATGGTCAATGGCCTCGTAGCAGGGCTCGATGCAACTGCTCTTTCCAACCTCCTTAATACCATTGTTAACGAACCCGCTACAGGAGAGTTGCTTAAAGAGATTGTTCCGCATCTCAACGCAACAGCCTTGGCAGACCTATTGAATCAGGTCATGAAAAACCAAGACGTGATAGTTCTCACCAACCAAGTGATTGCAGGGCTCGATACATCGATACTGGCTATTTTCCTCAATCAACTAATAGCACCAAATGATACTGTAAATCAGGAGCTGGTGAACTTCATCGATGAATTGCTAGCCCAACTTGATGGAGATAACCTTGCAGCATTACTTAGCCCTGTTCTTGGTGGAGACCAGGCTATCACGCTTATAAACGATATCCTTAGTAGCTCATTAACTGCTCCAGACGGGGCACTAGGTGACCTGATTAACAGCATCAATCCCGTAATCGATGAAAACCTTCTCCCCTATCTCTGGATTGAGGTCGAATTACTCGACCTTAATATACTTGGTGTCGATCTTGCAACGATAGAGATAATAGAATCCCTTCTCGACACAGCAGACATCAAATTATGGGTGAGAGGCTGGGATGGTGCCCTATGGTACTCAGTAGAACCACCATTCGGCACAGGATAACTTAGTATAATAGAATTTAGATCGTATTAATTTGACCTATGTAACGATCAGGGTGCAACAATGGGAGGTGGGTCCAGGATGAGAGCAGCTTTAAAGGTTTTGTTACCTTTGTTGATGTCGATGTTAATGGTGTTGCTTCCTTGTGGAACAGTCCTCGCAGGTGACAGTAGTGACGCTACTGTCACCCATGATCCTCCTTATACTATTCCACCTGATATCCAGAATCCACCATTCCAAATATACTACGAGAACAACTTGGTCAGCGGTGCTCAACCTGGAGATACTGTGGCGTTTCCTCTAGCGATTCGCAATCTGACCCATGATCCTATTACATTCTATCTATCTATATCAAATGAGGGTACTCGCCAAGCTGGATATACAGAGATTCCCAATACTGATTGGGTGCAATTGAGTACCGATAGTATTGAATTAGTACCATTGACACTTCGTGATGTAGATATTCAGATTGATATTCCCCAAGAAAAACAATGGGAAGGAGAAAGCTGGCAATGCTGGATTGAAATAACTGCAGAAGAATATTCCGAGACCGACCCCCTTCGGGCACAAGTACTAATCTCTGATATTGAGGCTGAACAGGGAGATAGAGAAGTAAACTGGGTGGTAGTGGTCGGAGGAATTGGATTGCTCTTTGGAGCATTATTAGGTCTACTTCTCTTGAATTCGTTGTTCTCGAGGTCACAACGAAATAAGGTCAAGCCACAACTATCAAAACCCTACACTCAGGAAATTCCAGAGCCAGTAGAGGAAGGTTGGGCAACAGGATTAGACCCCAATGATTGGCAAGAGATTAGGAGGGAGGGTTAGTCATGGTAGATGCCAAGACTGAACAAATCAACTTCGCTGATACTATCAGCAGAATATTAATATCGAGGCAAACCACCCAAGACATATGTGATGGATTCGCCAAGGAACTCAAATCACTGATCGATGTAGATTGGGCAATCATAGCACTAGTTGATGATACGCAAGAAGGGGGCATACATCTTTCCCCCCTTTCCGCTGCTATAAGCTCTGAATGGGCTTCTAATGATAGCACTTCTCTCATCTCAGAATCAGTAAAGGTAGTATCTAATAGCCGAACAGCAGTTGTCGCAAACAACCTGAAAGGCACATCACCAGCTTGGGCAACATCTAGTCTGGTAGGACGAGGAATTAACTCTCTCGTATATATGCCTCTAATCTCCAAGGGTGAAGTGTATGGAAGTCTAGTCATCGGTAGCCTTCGCCCAGCCGCATATCAGGAAAGGGAATTATCTCTTCTAAAATATGCGGTAACACAGCTTTCACTTCCCCTACGGCTGGAATTTCTTCAAGAGAAAGCCCTTGAAGAAGCAAAGGTGGCAGTACCCCCTATCACACATGAGCCCGAGCAGATTGTAGACGAACCTTCAGCCGAACCTACAAAAGAACCTGAAGTATCTACTGAACACGAGCAACCAATCGATATGGTCACTTTTGGAGCCATACTTGCTGAGGAGAGTCGTCGGGTTGTAGAAGAACGGTTTTCTACTATAATCGAAGAAGCTTTAGCTAAGGGTGCAGAGAACAGGGAAAAGGTAAGCCAACAATTCGAATCTCTTTTAAGTGAAGCCAATGCGGGAGCTCAGCGATATTTCGATACATACCTAGAGGAAGGTCGAAAGAAAGCCGAAGAAGAGAGGGAGAAGGTAAAGCAGGAATTCACCACACTCATAGAGCAAGCTAAAATATCCTCCAAGGAAGAGAAGGAGGAAGCAGAGGAACAGCTTTCCACTCTACTACAAAATGCGCAAAGAGAAGCAGAAGAGACTCTTCGTAGCATGGAAGAGGAAACCAAGCGAAAGGCTGAGGAGACATTCATTCGAAGCTTGACTGGTTTGATCACCTATAGTCCCGATTCAGCTATGGGATTGGATGGTTTTGGTAAACACCTAAAAACCCGCATACAGTTCGATAGGATAAGCTTGACCTTGATACATGAAGAAGGTGTACGTCTATACTGGGCTTTCCCAGAAGCGTCTGATGGCCTCAAGAAAGGACAGGTGCTCCCGTTGCGTGATTGCGGAGCTACCTGGGTAGCAGAGCATAAGCAGACTCATATTGAAAACGATATCGCCGCTGAAACGCAGTTCGCCATAGATAAGACGCTATCACAAAGCCATGATATAAGATCCATAATTCGAGTACCACTCCTCAGCGGTAGGGGAATCCTGGGAGCACTCAATCTAATGAGTAAGCAACCTAATGCTTTTGGAGATGAAGACAGACAGTTCCTGGAAAAAGTTTGTTCCGAGCTGACACCTCCTCTTGAGCGGATTTGCTTCCAAACAAGAGAGCGGGAAAGAATCGCCTTTCTCAACGCAACTCTACATGAAGTAAGGACTCCATTAACATCTATCCTGGCATCCAGCAAGCTATTGCAAGAGGAACTACAACAATCACCTGTGGAAGCACAGATAAGGCTGATAACCAATATCGTACAAAGCGCAAATCATATGGAGAACCGAGTATCCCAATTCTTTGACTTAGCCAGAATACAGGCAACCGATTTTGATATGGACACGGAGCTTGTAGAGGTCGATTCGATTATTCAAGAAGCAGCCTTGCAGATAATCCCAAAAGCTCAGAACAAGAAGCAATTGCTATTGGTCGAGATTTCACAATCTTTGCCCAAGGTCAAATGCAACCGATTCCGTATGCTTCAGGTCTTGTCAACCCTATTGAGCAATGCAATCACTTTCTCACCAGAAGGAGGAAGAGTTGGGCTAAAGGTAACAACAAGAGACCAACAAATAATCGTCGAGATACAGGATTCCGGTATTGCGTTCTCGCCAGAGGAAAAGGACAATCTATTCCGGGCATACTCTTTGTCAAAAGTAGATAGTGAAAAGTTCCCAGAGCTAAGACTCGGACTAGCCCTGGCTAAGCTCTTGATTGAGCTACACGGCGGCAATCTTTGGATGAGTGAAAGCGAAGAGTATGGAGGCAATACCTGCGCATTCTCATTACCCGCCTATGAATAGATCTTCAAAATAATATAATAACGCCTCTCAACCAATGACATATGAACCGAGCATCATAAGTTCGTTGCTTTATTCAATCATCGGAAGGGTGTTCTGGATGATCTCCCTGTAATATCGCTCAGACTATCTTCCATCCGTCATTGGTTAGAGGCAAATTTGGAAATATATCAGAATCATTGTTGGTCATCTTAAAGCTCACACCCCAATTTCCAACCACTACCAATAGCCTCACCAATCTTCGCGACCTCAGCACAATCACCAATATGATGTACTCTTGGCAGCTTTTCCCTTAAAGAATTCAACAACCCAATATTGGACTCTAGGCCTCTAGCCAGAACCACCACATCCGCTTGAAGTCTCTCAGTCTTTCCTTCTCTCTCCACAACTAGACCTGTTTGATCGATACTATTCACATCGGTAGATGTAAATACTTGGATACCCATTTCGCGCAGACGGGCAAGAGTGACCCATCGCGTGGTTGGACCAATATCCATGCCGATTTTGTCCCGTCTAGCTAGTATCGTAACAGTCTTACCCGCAACAGCAAGATATTCTGCTGTCTCACAGCCAACCAAACCACCCCCCAACACCACCACTTTATCTCCTACAACTTCCTTTCCAAGGAGAACATCAACAGCAGCATAAACATTTTCATTTTCTACCCCAGGGATATTGGGCACTATTGAAGTCGCACCTGTAGCCAAGACCACTTCATCGGCAGCCAGCGCTACTATGTCATCTACTGTGGCGTCTTTATTCAACTCAACCTCCACTCCTAGCGAATCCATTTGATGCCATAGGTATGAAGTTAACGTTGAAATCTCCTGTTTGTGCGGCGGGATCACTGCCGGAACCAGGTTACCCCCCACTTGCCCAGCTTTCTCCCACAACATCACCTTATGACCACGCATCGCAGCCACACGTGCAGTCTCCATCCCCGCAGGTCCAGCACCCACCACAAGCACCGTCTTTGGCTCAGATGTCGGTAGAACAAGACGCTCACCCTCCCTACCCAACTCCGGATTCACCGAGCAGACAATATTTGTCTCCTGACTACCACTCTGCATGCCTCCTAATAGCACGTCAAAACAGCGACAACATGCAATGCAATTTCGAATATCCTCAACACGCCCTTCGGCAACCTTTTTAGGGAAATCAGCGTCTGCTATAAGGCCTCTGCCCATAGCCACCAAGTCTGCCCGATGCTCACCTATGATCTGTGCCGCTACATAAGGATCGTTTATTCTGCCCACCGCCACCACTGGAATTTCTACCACTTGCTTCAACGCCTCAGCCAAAGGAACGAAGGCGCCTCGTTCCACAGACATTGGTAACATTGCAACCGGAGATTCATGCCATCCAGCCCAGGCATGTAGCATATCACACCCAGCCCCCTCGAGTTGGCGAGCTATGATTTGAGAATCTTCTATGGTATTACCTTCAGGTAGATATTCCGCAACGCTATATTTACAGCAAATAGGCAAGTCATTCCCTATTTGCTCTTTTATCTTATGTATAATCTCAATCACAAAGGTAGCCCTATCTGCTGTATCACCACCATATCTATCTCTTCTCTTATTAGTGATCTTCGAAAAGAACTGACTGATTAGGTACCCCGTCGATCCCATCAACTCCACTGCATCAAATCCAGCTTCCTTCGCACGTCTGGCACCTTCAACAAACTTATCTATAATTGTTTCGACTTCATCGGTGGTTAGCTCTCGCGGCATCTCCTTGGTATATCGAGAGGCAATAGCAGAGGGAGCTACAGCCTGAACTCCAGTGCAATTAGAACGGGCATATCGTCCTGCATGCGCCAACTGTAGTGAACACCTAGACCCACCATCATGAATCGCCTTGGCAAGCCTCCCGAGACCATCAAGATGTCTAGGCTCATCCACGGCTAATTCCCTAAAGCCCGCCCTCCCTACAGGGGTATCCACGCAACATGCTTCGACAACGATAAGCCCCACACCACCACGTGCCCTCTCTGCATAGTAGTCAATCATTCGCTGACTCACTTCCCCATTGTCACCAGCATATCCCGTACCCATAGGAGCCATCATGAGACGGTTCTTTAGTTCCATAGTACCAATCTTGATCGGCTCAAATAGGCATTCCAATTCTCTCATGAGTTCCTCCTTCTAACTCCACATATGTGCTTGATAGGGTCATGTGTACACAACAGGGATTGCATTTCCGCCAAAGATCATAGCAAACGATCAGGACCTATCTTCTCTATACATAATACTTGAGTTGGATTTGCTTCCGTTTTTCTATCCTTTGATCACTCCAATGGGAACAGTTTTAAAGGCTTTCTTAGCTATACCTGCATTGTGAGCTACGTTCATAACCTCACCAACATCTTTGTAGGCTTCCGGGGCCTCTTCTGCTAATGTACCCCGACTGCTGGCTCTCACCAGAATTCCTTCCTCTGCAAGCTTAGCTGCAATATCGACACCACGTAGACTTTTCTTTGCCGCATGACGGCTCTGCTGTCTCCCTGCACCATGACAAGCAGAGCCAAATGACTCCTTCATAGCCAGCTCTGTTCCAACGGCTACATAGGAGCATCTTCCCATATCTCCAGGAATAAGAACAGGTTGGCCAACCTGTTTATAACGATCAGGGATATCAGAATGGCCGGCAGGAAATGCACGAGTGGCCCCCTTGCGATGTACACATACTCTCAACTTCTTTCCACCAACAGTATGAGTCTCCAGCTTTGCGATGTTGTGAGCCACATCATAAACCAGCTCTAATCCAATATGTACCGGCCCTTTGCCTAACACTCTAACGAAGCATTCTCTAGTCCAGTGGGTAATACACTGGCGATTGGCCCATGCATAGTTGGCCGCACAGGCCATAGCTCCAAGGTAGGCTTGCCCTTCGGGTGACCTGACAGGGGCACAAGCCAGCTCCCTATCTGGCAGAATGATTCCGTATTTGTTCCCAGCCTGTCGCAGGGACCTGATATAGTCATCACAAATCTGGTGTCCCAAACCACGCGATCCAGTATGAATGAGCACGATTATCTGAGACACCTGTTCAATGCCCATCACTTCGGCTATTGCTGGATCGTAAATCTCATCTACGGCGCCGATCTCGAGGAAATGATTCCCCGATCCCAATGTACCAGATTGGGGCATCCCCCTCTCAGTGGCCTTAGAACTCACCATATCTGGATCTGCATCCACCAAGCAACCCTCTTCCTCGGTTGATTCCAGATCCTCAGCAGATCCGAATCCACGATCGACAGCCCATCGGGATCCTCGAGTCAGAATATCCTGCAGCTCCATCTTCCCTACCTTGATTCTACCGGTAGAGCCAAGACCAGAAGGCACGTCTGCAAATATGGCAGACAGTAGTTCTTCTAGCTTGGGGCGTATCTCCTCAACCGTCAGGTTAGTGCGTAGAAGCCTCACACCACAATTGATATCATAGCCCACCCCTCCAGGAGAAATGACTCCATCATCTACGCGAGTGGCAGCTACTCCTCCAATAGGAAATCCATACCCCCAGTGAATATCGGGCATGGCAAGCGAGCGGCCCACTATTCCCGGGAGAAAGGCCACATTCGCAACTTGTTCAGGAGCTTGGTCGCGTCGAATATCTCTAAGCATGTAATCGTCAGCATACAGGAGACCGGCAACCCTCATTCCATCTTTATAATCTCTTGGTATTTCCCACCGATATTCGTCAATCTTGTTTAAAGGGCCTTCCCAATCTGCCATGCTTCTCTATACCTCTACTTACTAATAAATAGCTGATAGACACCATCACTTCGTCTATGCGAATAGAATGCAATTACAAGTTAAGAAGAGATCACCGAGGTTAAAATGATTCCGCGCGATGATAATATAGCCTAGTCTGCTCGCTTAGAATCCAACGTGTTACTTGTCCCTAAATCCATATAAGCATTTGTTTGCTCACAGGACAGAGCCACTCACTTGATATAAGTTAGGCATCAAAAAACACTCGGATGCTAGTAATCCCGTTTATTTCTGATATCTCAAACATATGATATGTGGCAGCCTTTATCCCAGTCATGAAACCATGTCGATTAGTATCAATAGGCTCCCCCCAACATCTCAACGTAATAGAACCATCGCTAAGATCATCCACTTCAAACCTCCTGAATAATAGCCTCTCTACTTCAAAAACGTAGAGCAACTCATTCAGGCATGTGACTAGTACTACCTCCATATCCTCAGCTTGAACTTCTATCTTCCTCTTCACCAGCTCCTCAACACTATTAAGATCCACTAACAAACTAAACATTGCATAAGCGACGTTTGCAAATGCCTGTTTTATGTCGGCTCCATAGGCAACAACACCCACATCAGCAGTATGTTCAATCAGATCAAATCTCTTCAAATCCATTCACCACAGAATCCGCGGTCTACAAGTAGTAGCTCTACCATAAGACTCTGATTACAAATAGTCCCATAATTAGATGGTCTCGCTGCATAGTGGAACAAGAAGTTTCAGTCTCTAACCTATTATGAGAAGATTAGCAACATACTTCTTCACCAAGTAGGACAGAGTTTCACCTCGCCCCAAGCACCCAGCTTATCCTCCTTGATCACCAAGCCACCAATCACGGAAGTAATACCCTCAGCAAAGTCTATAGCCATGGGTATATCGTCGCTAGTTCGAACCATATTACCCACAGCAGTCGCTGTAGCATCCGCCAATGATGTGGAAGGTGAAATAACCACAACAGCATCCGCTTTACCATAGCTAAGAGAATGGCCTACCGTTCCTGAGGACGTGCATATACCTAATCCCTCCTCCTCAGGCCCAATTTCAATCGCAAGCTTGCCTGTAAAAGGAGACTCGCCAGCAAATATCCCCACGCGCCTCAGTTTGTAGCTTCTCAGGAAAATATCGCCTCCATTCTCTACAATTACCTCCGATGAGAAGGGAAGAAGATCCCTACCTACACGCTCAGCTATGGCTCCAGCGACAGCCGACATAGGACCGATACCGACACTTTTCGATACATCAATCATCTCCTTAACAATCTGAGGTGCATCAGAAGTTGCATCCAGCGGTTCAAGCGCGGTCATGAACTCAGGATGTCTCTCGATGTATGATTCTAATGAACTGCGCCATTTCGCTACAGACTTCATGGCCTTGCTTCGCAAGTTGGATGTAGCCCTGATATACAAATCCGTCTCCTTCACCATAACATGAAAGGAAAACAGGTCGATATCCCTTATCCAGAGTCTATAGTCCTTTGGTTCACCCAATCCATAACCTCGATACAGCTAATACACTGTCTGTAGCACAATACGGAGTTATACGTGAGCAGGCTGATTGTGGCCACCCAACCACTTAAGAATCATCACACACATTCGAGATACGCGGCGATTGCAGCATCATAAGACGAAACATGGGAAAATGCCTTCTGTGCCAGACGCTTACGGGTGTTTTGTACTAATCCACCCTGCCTCAATCCTGAAATTACCGATTGGTAATCAGATGGATCCACGACAACAATAACGTCCGGGAAATTCTTGGCTGCGGCACGGATTAATGTGGGTCCACCAATATCGATGTTCTCCAAAGCATCCTGTAATAGAACATCCTCTTTGCTTACAGTCTCTCTAAAAGGATATAGGTTGACCACAACTATATCTATCTTCTCAATATTATGGGTCACAAGCTGTTCCATGTGGTTGGTAAGGTCGCGTCTAGCAAGTATCCCCCCATGAATAGCAGGATGCAGTGTTTTCACCCGTCCATCTAGAATCTCTGGGAATCCGGTTACATCAGCAACGCTATCTACATATATTCCATTCTCGGCCAGGGCTTTCTTTGTACCCCCAGTACTGATTAGATGAACTTTAAGATCAGCCAGCCCCTGGGCAAAATCAACCAACCCTTTTTTATCCGATACACTTAAAATAGCTTTCATTTTTATGTTACCCACTCGCTACTATGCAAAAAGATTCAGAACCCTATTATACGAAATGAGTACTCATGGATCCCCGGTCACTCAGCACATTCCTTCAATAACTGATTGAGAATGATCTGCGCAGCCTTTTTGTCGAGAGGATCGTTGTTATTACCACACTTGGGAGACTGAATGCAACTCGGACATCCTGCCTCACACGGACACCCCTCAATGGCCCCCAAGGTTACGCTTAACAGATCAACTATCAACTCAAATCCCTTCTCAGCGATCCCCGTACCCCCAGGATGTGCATCATAGATAAAGACCTGGGACATGCCAGTATCTGGATGATACGGTGTAGATACACCGCCAATATCATTGCGATCACACAATGCAAACAATGGCAGCATAGCAATAGAAGCATGTTCAGCAGCATGCAATCCACCCGCAAGGTCGAGTTGATGCCGACTCAGCTCTTCTGTGGATACCAAAGGGATATCAAACCAAAACGCAACTGTTTCGAATGACTGTGGAGCCATATCAAGAGGATCCTCCCCAATAACCTCCTCACTAAACTGCAACTTCTTCTTGTAACTGATAACTGTGCTACTCACTTCAACCTTACCCAAATAAATACCTACAGACTTGAGCCGTTTTTCATGTGTGACCTCAATGATCCTAAGGTCATTTATTTCTCTTGCTTGAGTATAATACGGTACCTTGGTAGAAACTGCGAGTGCACGATGGGTAATATAGTCTAGCTCTGTAATGAGAAAGGATTCCCCTCGATGCAGATATATTGCTCCCGGATGAATTTGAGAGGGAGCAATATTACCATCCACGGTTTCCATCAACCTATACCCATTGGTAACATCAAAGATGGAATACTGGTATGAAGATGCAGAACGTATATTCACCTTCTCAGCAGGATATGACACCGATGGGGCAACATACCATCGTTCGGCTCTTAGTTTAAAGAATCCTTCTTGCTCAAGTTCCCTACAGACTGTGTGTAAATTATCTCCAAAGAAATCAACATCGCTACCACTTATGGGTAATTCCCATGCAGCACACAATACATGGGGTTTCAAGACATGAGGATTGTCCGGATTGGTCAAGGCATTCTCATACCCCCTTTCAAAGAATGAATCAGGATGCCTCATGAAATATTGATCAAGTGGATTGTTCAATCCAATGAGAAAACTAGTGGAATGATTACCCCTCCTCCCACTACGCCCCACCTGTTGCCACGTACTAGCAATACTACCCGGATAACCTGTAAGCACCGTTGCATCAAGATCACCAATGTCCACACCCAATTCAAGTGCTGTCGTTGCTACAACACCTATGAGGTTCCCTTCCAAAAGGTCTCTCTCTATCTCACGCCTTTCCTCTGGTAAATAGCCTGCTCTATATGGGCTAATCTTCCCTGCTTTGGTTGCATTCAACCGATCTCTCGCATAATTGCATATAAGCTCAGTCAGCCTACGTGTACGCGCAAAAACAATCGTACGAATATCTTGCCTTACCAACTCTGAGAAGAGAAATGATGATTCGCTGTTGGCACTTCTACGAGCTGTTTTGGACTCATCAATAAAAGGAGGATTCCAGAAAACGAAATGTTTTCCTGCACGGTGGGAACCATCTTTATCAATCACGTCAAAAGGTACTCCCACCAGTCGTTCAATATGTTCTCCAGGATTGGCAATCGTGGCAGAGCAGCATATAAACTGAGGCCAGCTATTATAGTAAGAGCATATCCGACGTAGACGACGCAACACATTGCTCACATGAGAACCAAACACCCCCCTATATACATGAGCTTCATCCACCACAATGTATTTTAGGTTACAAAAGAACTTACTCCACGTAGTGTGATTAGGAAGAATTCCTAGACTTAACATATCTGGATTGGTAATTATAATATGAGCATTCTTTCTAATCCATGCTCGCTCCGAATGAGGAGTATCCCCATCAAAAGCTGCGCTCTTTATTGCAGATGTAAAAGCAGTTAGCTTCCGTACACTACTCAACTGGTCATGAGCTAATGCCTTCGTAGGAAAGAGATATAGGGCTCGGCAGCTCTTCCGATTTAGCATTGCCTCCACAACTGGTAGGTTGTAGCACATGGTCTTACCACTGGCAGCAGGTGTAACCACCATAACATGTCTTCCCAGACGTACCGTCTGTACAGCTGATGCTTGGTGAGTATACAAGGGAAGGTACCCAGCATTATCTAGCTGATTATGTAATGGCAAAGGTAGCGGATAATTCAGTTCTCCATAACGAGCCTTACGAGGAGGGAGATACTGAATATGTACCACTTGAGAATCGTAGAAGTCCAATCCCTGCAAATACTGCAAGAATGCCGATGTATCTATTGTCTCTTGCATTTCCAGAAATCCCCAGCACGGCCATAGTTCAATATGACAACCATATTTCCCACGCACACACCCACTTCTTCTTACGGAAAAGGTACTATATCAGTCTCCCAATCCACAATCTCTATCTCAAACCGGCTGTGGTCAATGAAGTCACGAATCTTGGCCATAGTCTCCATAGACTGTCGGGCACTAGCGGAAACACAGGATATTCCTAGCGTAGACACCTGCCATAGATCATGATCTGCCACTTCGGCTATAGAAACGCCAAACCTATCTCTGATTTGAGTTGTCACAGATTTAAGGATACGCCTCTTGTCCTTTAGAGACCCATTCTCTGGTAAATGCAACCTAAAAATACAGATTCCTACATGCATCTATTCCCACCAACGATACATCTCAGGGCGCTAGAATAAGAGACTACATAGAAAAAGTATGTATTCAATCAAAGAGACTCTCATCAAACCAAAGCGTAGGTGTATAGGTACCCAAGCACTACAAGAACGACGCGCGACTAATCAATTCATCGATGTCTACTATCTGATATCACAGGTCTGCTTGAGTTCGGAGAAACATACCAACAACTCCTTGGGGAATGGCAACAGATATTTTCAGTCCCATATTACTTAACAGCAAGGGTATTCTATACTCGCCTCCCTTGAGATGCAATTAGACATAGCTCAGGTTGACTAATCAATTCAAGAGGTCGATGTCTAAAGAGAAACACCATGTCCACGACACCCCCCTATACAAAGGGGGAAGCAATTGAAATACTGACGCATTCTTCACCATCAAATGACTAGACGGAAGTTATATTTATTACTATAATTTCCATTGCCATGGCATTGTTATTGGGAGGTTCATAATTACCAATCTAATCACACTCTATTATGGATCACTAAATCTACACACTTACTGTCAAATCAATCCACATAGAGCTATCAAGATGAACTTGTTTGGTGTTAGGGATGCCATTAGATAAAACATGGAATCCATAAATCAGCTATAAAAGAAGTTAGTCCTATGGGTAAGATACCTTTGCCGATCTCAGCATAATCCAACGTATAATTCGTATCGCGACCAGAGGTAGAATCAAAACAATTACAGGCCCAAGGTCAAGCAACTCAACTACTCATAGTAAATCCAAAACCCTAAAGACCAGAAAGCACAAAATACAGCATACTACAGGAGACACCATCCTAAAAAACAGCCTTTATATTGGACAACGGATAATACTCTAAGAGTTGTTATATTGAGCAGTCCGGCAGAAAACTCTAAGCCTGAAATTGTCTTCAAATGCCTGTCGACAATCAAGTTTGTCAAATAGCGGAGAATATTACAATTCTGCACACTACGACTTAGAAAGGTTTCTCATTATAGAGTCATTAATTGTTGACAGTCCATGGGCGCCAATAGACTTCCTTCACTTACTATCCTGAGGAGTGGCACAATAAAACATTTATATTCAAAACTACCATAGAGCTTATCAAACTAGAAACACTGATGTTACCAACCTGTCCATATTATCTTCAGGCTCTCTCCCAAGTACCAGATTTATTCCATGTGCTAGAGGACTATATCAGGAATATGATTATTACCGTAGCTCCGAAATACATTGTTTGTCAGGCAAACCACGACCATCATTGCGAGCACAGGCCCCGTGAGGAACACAGGTTATTACTAAAAGAAACCTCCGGTTTCTTAGGAGCGGAGCGAACCAATCTAGCGTGTTTCGGCATGTTGCCTTTCTGAGATTGCATCGTCGCTGGCGTTCCTCACAACTAATTATAAAGTTTGTTTTTGCACGGCATCATGCGGGCGGAGCTAAGGGCATAAATAACTGCTCCTCACATTTATGTGCCCATAAGGCAAATACATACAATAAGCTCTCAAGCATCTATTCAAGTTGCGCAGGAGTAAGAGACTGGCAAAGATACTTGATTACGATAGTGATCCCTTGTTTATTTTGAATGGCTATCTTCTCTACATCCCATCCAAGCTCCTACGCGATAAAGAGCTTCCATATACCAGACCAGCCTATTCGGTTAAAGACCTTACGAGACATATAATTGCAGGTTCCTATAGACATCCTGGGGAAAGGAGCAGAGACGTATACCACCGAGGGAATGCTCTTCCCTGTGCATATGGTAGATTTGGGAAGGGTGGCGCTACTCGTGTTCTCTAGTCAGTTAATTACTAGATCAATCTCTGGGACTGCAAGGAGGATAGGTCTTAGAGCCAGCCGAAGACATGCATATGCTTTCATGCGATACAGCACAGGAAAGAAGCTAAGGAACCTCGCCCGGGCAAACCTTGAATATAGAATGCATCGATCGCATGTGCAATCTCTGCCTTTTGTGCTCAACGTTGAGCCAATCAACGCCTGTAACTTGAAATGCCCACTGTGTCCGACTGGAGCTGGTGAGTATGGGAGGCCAAAGAGTCGGATGGATATGGATGGATTCCGAGGAATAATAGACACAATGGGAGACTACCTATACGAGGTGAACTTGTTCAATTTTGGAGAGCCACTATTGAACAAGGAATTACCTTCAATGGTAGCCTATGCTAACAAAAGAGGAATATCTACTTGCGTCAGCACTAATGCTACCCTGCTTGATGCTGGAATGACTCGATCTCTAATTGAGGCAAAACTAGACTACCTGATCCTTTCCATCGACGGCATATCAAAAGAAACCTATGGGCAATATCGCGTTGGCGGAGACTTTGGTATGGTAATTGAAAATGTTAGACGCATCGTTGCAGAGAAATCAATCATGGATGTGACAGCCCCCTTCATTGAGTGGCAATTCCTGGTTTTCAAACATAATCAACACGAGATTCAAGCTGTGCCTGATTTTACACGGAGCCTAGGAGTAGATGGTGTATGCATCAAGGGCGCTAGTGCGAGCACGGATTTACAAGACAGAGACAACTCACTCCATTTGAGGCCAAATTGTAAAGAGGGTAAACAGTATCACGAAGACACGACGGGGAATGGGAAACCCTGCGATCTCTTGTGGTTCACCATGACGGTGAATAATGATGGGGGATTATCTCCTTGCTGTCTAGCATATAAGGAGGAGAATGACTTCGCCAACATCTTCAAAAGCGAATATGCTTTACGAGACATCTGGAATAACATTGCATTCACTTCTGCCAGGTCTATTTTTCTTAATAGGCACCTACCGTCTGATATACATCTTCTATGTAATGATTGTCATATAGTGAAGGACTACCTGACTGAAGGTCCTTGAGCCCTGGTGAGTACTAATCCAGGTTGTAGAGATTCCTGCTTGGTTCTTAACAAGAGTCAAAAACACATCTTCCCATCGTGTCACAAGAATTCTTAAGCGTGCATCAATTTAACTTTATAGTGTTTGTATGTATGGAAGGCATGATCAGAGCCACATGTACTTGAAAGAACTATCGCTAGTTGGCTGCTCTCAATAAATAATTGATCCGACGCACTTTGGAGGACTCAATGATGTTGTTTCGCAACATCGCTATTGTTATTTATAGGGCATACCTGGCAATCGGCATGAAACTGTGGAAGCATCAACGGAGAGAGCCTAGCGTTGCCCATGAGATACTAAATGAGTACACCCAGTTGAATTCCTCTCTGAAAACCGAACTAGAGATCAAAGAGGCAATCCGACATCTAAAGTCATTAAAGGCATTCCATCACCCTGACCGACCAAAGAATTGGGATACTTGCAAGGGACTAGTATTCATCTTAACTCACAGTGATTCAAGTTCCGCTGTACTCGATGTCGGGTGTGGATCATATGGCGGGGTAGTTCTTCCATCATTGTCTCTTTATGGATACAACAGACTCTGTGGAGTGGATCTTGCTTTGCGAAGAGATTTCTCCAGAGGCCCAATTAAATATCTTAGGAGGGATCTTACTCGAACTGAATTGCCTGCAGAGAGTTTCAACTTTATAGTATCTATGTCTGTTATCGAGCATGGAGTATCTCTACGTGAGTACTTCACGGAGATGTCTCGATTACTCCAACCAGGTGGATACCTAATAACCTCCACTGACTACTGGATTGATGCCATAAATACACAAGGCCTTGTACCATCGCTTAAGTGTTTAGGAGAGGTTAGGATCTTCAATAAGGACACCATTCAAGAGGGGGTTAGTATTGCTGAAGACGTGGGATTCTCGCTCTTGGAACCCATAGACTATAATTGTACTGATAGGGTAGCATACTGGAAGGAGGTGGATTGTGAATTCACCTACTTGCAGTTTATTATGCAAAAGTCACGAGAACATCTATAAGAAGAGGATCAATATCGCTCAGGGAGTTTGGGACACTATCCTATTACCATCACTAGATATAACCTACACCATGCTGTTCATCCATATACCCCTTGATTTGTACTACCAAAGGTTTATCCAAACCACTTGTAGAATTATGCATGTTTTTACGATCCGGCTGACCCGTTCTTCTAGGGTGAAGATGAAAAAGGATGGAATCCCCAATACGTATTTCTAGTTCAAGATACCAATACACTCTAATCCCAACTTGCATTGTAGACCAAAGGACGACCATATTAGTATGCAATCTGAATACTTGTGTCCCACAGGATCATATGTTCAGGCGTTTTGGGTCTACGTAACTGACTCTTTTTCCATGTGTTACCAAGTCAGGGACTCTGTATCTTGAGTATTACCTTTGTTACCCTGATTGTATTCTCTTTCTTGCTATGATATTCTAGACCGATCTTACGATAGGATCGCACGTCTTCGGACGGAGAGGTGCTGGAGTGGCTGATCAGGCGCGCCTGGAGAGCGCGTGTCGCCTTGGCGACCGTGGGTTCGAATCCCACCCTCTCCGCCATGACTAGCATTAATCAATAGCAAACGACTGTAAGGAAGGGTGTTATCAACGTGAAAGTCTGTATTGTGGAACCAAAGGCCCCATTTTATAATTTCTTTAGTTCGTATATTAAACACCTACCTCTTTTGGGGCCCATATATCTTGGCACCATCCTAAAGCAAAAAGGTCACGATGTTACTGTTCATAATTGCAACTTCCAGAAGATTGATTATTCAACATTGAAAGACACCGATGTACTTGGGCTTTCGACATTGACATCCACTGCACCTGCTGCATACGAGATCGCTCGCAACTATCGAGCCGTTAATCCCAAAGGAAGGATTATCATCGGTGGTGCACATGCCACCTTCCTTCCAGAAGAGGCTTCTGAATTTGCAGACCATGTCATCACAGGTGAAGCAGAGGGAGTAATAGCAGATGTTGTGGAATATGGAGGCGATAGTGTAATCAAAGGTGGCCCGATAGAGAACCTAGATGAGTTACCGTTCCCTGATTTCTCTTTGGTGCCAGGATTCACTAGGGCCATTACACCAACTTCGACATCAAGAGGCTGTCCCTACTCGTGCAACTTCTGCTCAGTAAGCCCCATGTTTGGAAGAAGATATCGGTTTCGAAGCGCTGATAGCGTAGTCGAGGAGCTTTCCCAATCCAAACATAATCATATCTTTTTCTACGATGACAATTTCTCAGCCAACAAGAAGAGGGTTAAGGAATTGCTGCGCAAGATGATAGATAACAAGATAACACCAAAATGGACAGCTCAAGCTGCAGTCGATATAGGCAAAGATGAGGAAGTTCTAGCCTTGATGCAAGAAGCTAATTGCGGACGTTTGTGCATTGGATTTGAATCCATGGATGAAGACACGCTAAAGAGCTACAACAAGAAGCAAACACCTGATGATATCAGAGAATGCCTCAAACTGCTACACAAGTACCATATCAAGGTACACGGCATGTTCATTTCTGAGGGGTATTCAGACATCTACAAGAAGCTGGGTATTGATTCCTTACAGATAAGCGTACTAATGCCCTTAGTAGGTAGTAGGCTTTATACATCAGTCAAGGATGCAGGTAAATTCATCTCCCAGAAATATCCCACAGATTGGGCATTCTTTGATGGAGTTCATGTAGTTCACTGGCCCGACAAACTAACGCCCTTCGAAATGCAGAAGCAAACCCTCCAGTCGATGAAGGGCTTTTACTCCCGGACGGAGATTGCCAAGCTCATGTTGAGGGCGAAGTTCAGCGATGGTTTTATTAGGGTGATGGGATATCGCACCATTAGAAAATGGGAAACGCAGAACCAGGAATTCATGACACGGCTTCGGCAGATTTCCCTCGGAGAGTCTCCCATCTCCAAAGCTTCGATCTAGATCACTACCATCCAAGGAAAAGGGAGCCTTTGGGATGGATTCGGAAGAAGTCAAGTATTGGATAGGATTTGGTCTTATATACGGAATAGGAGCAGCCAAGTTCGCCCTGCTAGAGGACTATTTCGGAGAACTAGGTAGGGCATGGCATGCTTCACCGGCGCAGCTCCGCGCATCTGGGTTAGATGCTAAATCGGTAGAAGCAATACACACAGCAAGGTCCTCTATATCGTTGGAAACTGAGATAGACAAGCTCAGAAGATATAGGGTACGAGTGTTGACTCATAAAGACACAGCCTATCCAGCACGACTAAGAGAGATAGATTATCCGCCTCCTCTTCTCTATGTTCGGGGCACATTGCTATCCCAAGATGAGAACTCCGTTGCAATAGTAGGTACACGCCACATGACCACCTATGGGCAGCAAGCCGCAGAATATATAGCCACCGATATGGCTCATAATGGAATTACGGTGGTAAGCGGATTGGCAAGAGGAATCGATTCGGTGGCACATCGAGCAGCCCTCGACGCAGGAGGGCGCACCATAGCAGTGGCAGCTTGTGGAGTAGATATGGTCTATCCCAGTGAGCACGTTGAGTTAGGACGCCGCATCGTCGCTCAGGGAGCTCTAGTCAGCGAATTCCCCCTAGGAACCAAACCAAAAGCTGAGCACTTCCCACAGAGAAACCGGGTGATGAGTGGTATCAGCCTTGGCGTGCTAGTAGTAGAAGCTGGTACCAAAAGCGGTTCGCTGATCACCGCGCACTTCGCTTCAGAGCAAAACCGAGAGGTCTTTGCCATTCCGGGTAATATCTACTCTCACAGCAGCCAAGGAACCAATGCCCTCATCCAAGAAGGTGCGAAGCTGGTTCGGAATTGTACCGATATCATGGAAGAGCTCAACCTAAATGTCGTAGCCGAACAACTAGAAATGAGAGAACTAGTTACCGCTACCGATACAGAAACCTTAGTATTGTCCCATCTCTCAAAGGATGGTAGTTCTATTGATGACGTGTGCCAGCGCAGTGGACTGCCAGTATCCACGGTCAGTGGACTACTCACTATGCTTGAATTGAAAGGACTCGCCAGACAGGTCGGCAATGCAAACTACGCCCCTGCCTGAGGAACAAGCTCATGTCAAAGAAGCTAGTTATCGTTGAATCACCCGCCAAAGCAAGGACGCTATCACGGATATTGGGAAACCAATATGATATTAGAGCATCCGTGGGTCACGTAAGAGACCTACCTAAATGGGGACTAGATGCGCATGTATCAGGTCAAAATCAGATTTTTTCAGATAAAAGTAGATCTGCGGTGCGATGAAATAAGCATCAT
>JAXHVC010000250.1:0-3538 GCA_034189315.1 Chloroflexota bacterium
CCTGTTTAATATCCTCAAAGGGGGTGGAAAAATTCACCGGCGTCCAGCAGGTAAATATATCTGAAAGCGTTTGGGTATCAAGCTTTCGAGGAATCAACGGATCTGCAAACAATGCCTTTATAGTTCTTTCTTGAACAGCTCCGTACAAAACCTAAGCCTTTCATTTTCCACGTCCACGGTTATACCGGGGAAGTTCTGCGAAGCCTGCACATACATATCTTCATATAGACTCACATTTGGGAGTTGTGGCCAGAATGGAATGTCCAGTCCCAAAGAAAGGTCAATGGCCTTACTTATATCTCTATGGGGCATAATGCCCATGGCGGTACTCTGGCATCGCGCTTCAAATTCCACAGATCTATAAATCTCCCTACGTTAAATACAGATTATCGATAAAAAACAACTACTGAACAGCTTCAAGATATTACTAAATATCTAAGATGGATGACATGGTTCCACAACCTGCTTCGCTTGAGCGCAATCTTGGCATATTCCACGAAACTCCAGTATATGATGAGAAACCCGAAATCCCGTAGACTGTGTCACCTCATCGTCTATATTTGAGATGATTGGCATATCAACATCATACACACGATCACAAGCTTCACAACGAAAATGATAGTGATTTTCAGGATTGCCATCATATCTTGAAAAACTTGGAGTAATATCTAGTTGTAGTATTTCGCCACTATCCTTTAATAGCTTTAAATTGCGATAAACTGTACCCAGACTAATAGAAGGCATCTCCATCCTGGTCTGGTCGTAAATCCACTCAGCCGTAGGATGAGATTTAGTAGACCTGAGAATACGTAAGATTGTCTCCCGTTGCTTTGATCTTCGATGATTCATATTATGACAGCCATGGACTTCAGCGAAGTATACTCCACTGACACAGCCATCGCCAAGTCCCCCCTTCTTCGCCCATCTGATATCGTTCGACATCCTTTCTGCCCCCATCCAAATCCATTCGTTACTCGATGTTGTCTATGGATCCCAAATACTAGGGACATGATCGGCAGTCACCATCATTTTACATACTCCATAATCTCCGAGGTAATCCATAATTCAATAGGTTTTTTACGGTGAAGCGGGGTACGCTATCGGATCTCATTTAGTATTTCCCCGCCCCACCCTTAACCTTAAGCATCAACCTTATAAAATTTGATCACTCGCTCCGGTCTTGACTTGCATATTGAATCCCTAGATTTCTTGAACAGTTCGCTCGATAATGCCTTCTTGAGTTAGGGCATTAAGCTCAGTGAAGTGTGCACTGTATCCTGCCACCCTAACAATCAATTCCTGATATTTCTCCGGCTCTCTCTGTGCTTCTCGGAGAGTCTCATTGTCTACCATATTAAACTGAACATGTGGCACACCTAGGTCATACCAGGTCTTCATGTAATTCTGCCATAGAACGGTCTTTTCCATTTCCCACCTCCATATTATTCATTAGTGATCAAAAAACCCACGCTCAAAAGGAAAACCCTATACATCAGGTGCTTCACAAGAGTTCCTCAACTATACAATTCTTAATATTGCTCATCACCCCCTTTCCCTTTAACCGGGTGTTTAGAAACAATATGACTAACTATTAATGATAACGATTACTGTTACTAATATATCTAACAATAGAGCTTTTGTCAAGGGGGTTAGAAAGAATTGCATAAATATTTTATAAATTACATCTTTCTTATAGGAGTTCGAGTAAAAATGCAGCAGAGTATTCCAAGAATGAGAGCAATTGTATAGGTGATGTGTTAAACGATTAGGCCCTTAGCTCAGAGGCACATAACGCAGGTGGTAACCATTCATTCGCGTTCTGTCATTGGGGGGAGGGGATAGATGTTAGATATTTCGGGGACGAAAATACTGTTTACCAGTGGTTACTGGGAAGGAGGATATAGCGATCACTTCTTTACGAGTAGTGGCCTAACCTTCGGTTCGCAATGACATTTTGTATCTGGTTGGCATTTTATAATTGTGACACAGTCTCCAAATCCAAGATGACATTATAACTCTGCCAAATCTCAGACTGCTATACAGTCTGTAAGCGACTATTATATAGCTAAACGCCAATTTTCATAGCAGTGAGATTGATAGAAGAGTAGTTAATTAAGTATCTTCAGGTAGACCTCTATAGCCATATCATAATCACTACCATACCAATAAGAACTAATACACTTATGAAGATCAAAGTCACAAAGGCCCTCATCAATGACTTTGCAATCTTATGGAGCAACCTTAAGAGCAACACTGCAATAACAACAAGTGGAATGAGGATAGCAAGCCCTATCCCAGATATGGTTCGCACCTGCTCACTATCAACACTTGCAGAATCCGGTCCACCGGTCACTAACAGTGCAACTAAACCAGCCATAGCTACCACTGCCACCACAATGGAGATGGCAAAGAACACCGAGAGCTTGCCTATAAAACTAGTTATCTTACGCATAATGATCATACTTTATATACTAGATACCTACAAAACGTGAATGATCCTTAAATTGCGTCTCGTCGCCAATAACATCAGTGGGCTTCCCCATCACAAAAAAGGTGTTCACAGGAACACACATACCAAATTATCCTCATAGTTTTTCTAGCATCTTCCAATATTACTTTCGTTTAAGTTCAAACACCACCGGATTAGCAGAATCCGGACAAGCAACTACAGCTCTTCCTTCTTCATCCCAAGGGAAGTTTCCTCCCGTCTGCAACGCCGCCACAAAGGCCCATATCGAATTATACGCCCATGAACAGACGCCTGGTGGAGTGAGATACCCAACCACAAACTCATCACCAACCTTATGACCTGCACCACAGGTCCCCATTTGAGAAATAACTTTAACTGTTACTTCATGCAAATCTGCCATATGAGACCTCATCCCTTCTTATGATTTAGCTCCAATACATCTCAAGTTCGGGCTACACTTAGAACGTAATATCCTATACAATAATGTCCCAATTTGAACAATGCAACCTCAAGAAAGTACGAATACATAATCTTTGTACAACAATTACTTTATTAGTACAAACAAGGAGGGCTACAGCGTATGGGAATAATCTCACCAACCCTAGCAGTTAGGAATATGAAGAAGACCATCGAATTCTATAGGGATAATCTTGGATTCAAGTTGGGAATGGCGTTCCCTGACATCGATAATCCACAGTATGCCGATCTATCAAAGGATGGAATGATCCTGATGTTCTTGTCAGCAAAAGATGTAGGAATCGGTCCAAAGCAAAAACTGGGTATAGGTGTAAACCTTTACATGGAAATCGATGGTGATATAGACGAGTATTATGAAGAACTCAAAAAGAAACAAGTCAATATTATTTTTGAGATCAAGGACGAGCCCTTCGGTATTCGTGACTTCACAATTGGAGATCTCGATGGTTACCAACTGACTTTTAATCAGCCATCTAAATTCATTAAAACATGCATTAGTTGCGGTATGCCAATGGCTCACGCTGAGGATTATGGTGCTGGAGATACAAACAATGTCTATTGTGTACATTGCACAAATCCCGATGGTAAATT
>JAXHVC010000251.1:0-8073 GCA_034189315.1 Chloroflexota bacterium
GGCTTTGATAACGCCCAAGACTCAAGCCGCACTACTGAATGCATTGACTGGTTGGGATATGGATGCCCAGGAGCTATTACAGGCAGGAGAACGAATGTTTAATCTAAAGCGTGTATATAATTGCCGTATGGGTGTCACCATGGACGATGATATTATTCCAGAGATGGTTCCTGTCCCAGTGAGTGGAAACTATGTGCCTAAGGGCCAAGAACTCCGAGAGGCATTAGAAGAGTACTATGAAGTTAGGGGATGGACCAAGGATGGTGTTCCTACCCCAACCAAGCTCAAAGAGCTGGCGATACCAATCAATAGTAATTCTCTGTAGATTATCCTGCCATGTTGGACTCCTTGTATGATATAGGACAACCTTTAGCTTGTGCTCCTCAAAAGAAACCACATTTGACGTCCCATTTTTCAATGGACTTGCTCGGTAATGTGGATTGTGATTCTGAACGGATGCTTGTAATTGGGTTATCTACGTTTTGATAGCCGAGGACTAAGTGTGTTCTATAGCGTTATTTAATCAAAACAATTTCCGAAATATCTAACATCTACAGCAATGACGCGCTGAGTGAACGGTTACACATAGGGAATGTACTACAAATGGAGTGATGGAGATGAAGCAAGAGACGATAAACCTCATCAGGTTCCAGAATGAGTTTGCTACAAAAGAGACTCTTTCGGAGCTAAAGGACGAATCGTTATCATTAGTATCTGAGGTGCTCTGCTCTAATCGACATAGTCTTTAATGGGGCATTTGTTACGCCACCTTCCAAGCATGTCAGAAACTTCATCCGGTGGGATTCCCATATGACAAAGAATATGACGGACCAGTTCTATACTTGCTTCTACCTCCGGTTGAACCATGTCAAACACTCCCTGGTTTTGAAGGATGTCCATCTCTATCCGAGTGTGAACTCGGGCCATGATATGTAAGCGTGGATTGATCCTTCTCGCGTTATCGACAGCTTGGCGAGCGGCCACTGGATCAGGAGTGGCGATAACCAATAATAGAGCTTCAGAGAGCCTGGCTCGTGAGAGTACCTCCATATTACCTGCGTCGCCATAGACGCATGGGACCTTTTGACTTCTTAAGTGAGATATTACTCCGGGGTCAAGGTCGATAACAGTGAAGGGGATTTCTAGCTCGGTCAATGCCTGTGCTAATCCACTACCTACTCTCCCGTATCCGCAAATGACCACATGTTGTGTGGATTTTAATTGAATTGGTGCAGGGTGTTTCTCTGCAGGGAAAGCCGAGGCTAACCAGCGAGACTCAACCAGCCGTGAGGTGATGGCGAATATGGGAGGGGTGAGCATGATGGTGATCATTGCACTAGCTAGGATAATCGAATAGATATCTTCCGATATGCCTCCGTTTGATCGTGAAAGCTCGGCTAATACCAGGCTGAATTCACCGATTTGGAAGATACCAGCTCCCACAAGTGGGACAGTCTTGCCAGTGTAGCGGAACAACCTGGTGACAGCAGAGGAGACCATGAATTTGGTTGCGACGATTGCAGCGACTACAAAGAGGATAGTACCGATATTATCTGCAACGAAGGATATATCAAGAAGCATGCCAACAGCGACAAAGAAGAGGGCGGAGAATGTATCTCTAAGCGGGCTAGTATCTCCGATGACCTGGTGTGCGAAATCGGATTCGCTAATAACTAAACCAACGGCAAATGCACCGAGTCCGGCGGATAATCCCATGTAATGAGCACCATAGGCGCTGCCAAAACAGAGGGCAGCACTAGAGATGATGAATAGCTCCCTTGAACCCCGCCGTGCAACTCGACGGATAAAAGGAGGGACAATCCAAAAGCCAAGGATTAAAACCCCTACGAGGAATATCGCCGCATTCAGGAGGGCAAATAGGATACTGGAGATTTCGATATCCGAATCTGTTCCTAGGGTAGGGAGTATGAACATAGCGAGCGCGGCTGCTATATCCTGAACTAGTAGAATACCAATCATGACGCGGCCGTGTACAGAATGCAGTTCTCCACGGTCGCTTAAAAGTGAGATGACCACCATAGTGCTACTGAGACCGATGACGATGGCAAGTACTACGGTCTCTTCCACAGACCATCCCAAAATGGAGGCGATTCCAACTCCGAGTACAGCACTGAGGAACATCTGTAGAATGCCCCCACCAATAGCCACATAGCGTAGCCTGATAAGTTCGCGGAGGGAGAATTTGATTCCGAGGGTAAATAATAGGAGGACTATACCTAGAGTTGCTATGGTGCCGATTTCTTCGGAACCTTCGACGAGCCCTAGAACATATGGCCCAATTATAACACCTGCCACCAAGTAACCAACAAGTGCTGGCTGCCGGCATACATGAGCTAACCACCCTCCCCCTAGGGCTACGCTGAGCGCAATGGCTAGATCTCTGAGTAGTTCGGTTTCTTCGAACATGCTGGAATTGACTTCTATCTTGTTAGTAAGGGAGTTGTCCTAATCGAGGGCTCCCAATTGGAAAGTGCTCTTTGACTTTGGTAGCCATGCCCTGTATAGAAACCATGCCTGATAGATGGATTACTAATGTGACATTGAAAGTCTGGGGACGCAATTCGAACGGTTCTTGTCTCGACGCGACATGGTCGTGTATACACAACTCTCATATTTATATCTATATATCTCTCGTCTCATCAGGTCTACTACAGATATGTAACAAGGTACCAATGAAATCTGCCCACTATTATATGGGCGTTAACAATACAAACATCGGTGTACTTACCGATTGTAGGATTGTGGTATTGGGAATTATAGAAGCAGAAATCAGTGACGTCCAGTCGGTGGCCTCGATTGTATAGGTTGAGAAAGGAATGGCTTGAATGATACAGAGCTACCGATATTTCAACCGCTCAATGGCAACTCTTTCCCTTTAACTCAAGGAACTTCACTCAGACTTCGGAGATGATGCCAATAGGGCAATGATCTGAACCAAGCACCTCGCTGAGTATAAAGGCGTCTTTTATATGATGCATCGATTGTGTATCGACAAAGAAGTAGTCAATACGCCAACCAATGTTTCGGTCGCGGGCACGTGATTTTAGGTCCCACCACGTGTATTGGCCTCCTTCTTGATTGAATAACCTGAACGTATCTGTAAGTCCCCAATCGATAAACCTATCCAACCATCCACGTTCCTCTGACAGGAATCCAGATATTTTGCTGTTTTCCTTGGGGCGAGCGATATCGATTTCCTTGTGGGCGGTATTGAAATCACCACATACCAATATTGATTTCTTCCTGTCTCTCAGTTCATCAAGATAATTGATAAAATCCTGATAGAAATTCAGTTTAAACCTTAATCGATCCTCCCCTAGTCTGCCGTTGGGGAAGTAAATATTAAGCAGGATGAATTGGCTGTATTCGAGAACAAGAATCCTTCCCTCTCTATCAGGTGCTTCGTTTTCGAATCCATATGCGATGCTGATAGGTTCCTCTTTGGAAAATGTGACTACCCCGCTGTAGCCCTTTTTTTCTGCGTGGTTCCAGTATGCATGGTATCCGCGGGGATGTCGCAATTCATCACTGAGTTGATCAGGATGTGCTTTTGTTTCTTGGATGGCTAGAATGTCAGGGTTCTCTCCGTATAACCAGTCTAGAAATCCCTTTTTCTCGATGGCCCGGATCCCGTTTACGTTCCAGGATAGTACTTTTCGCATGGCGATCATGATTCTAATCTCATCTGATCCCCATATCAAGTGATTGTCATGGTGACTAAAGTCACATACCATGCCGACGTTGCTGTGTACCATGTGTATTTGTAAGGAACATAAGAGTTGTGGTTAGGGCACTGTGGAAGGGGTGAGGCAGAGAGTGATAGGAGGTGTTAGATATGACAGATCAAATTTGTCCTGCTTGTGGTTGTAGCTTAGTAGGGGAAGGTTATGAGGTTGATGGCGTGAAGTATTGTTGTGAACCGTGTGCAGAATCTGCATCCCAATGCGGGTGTGGATGTTGTCATCCTGTCGAATAAAAGGCTGGATTGTGTGGTTTTTTGGCAGGTCATTTATAGTGAGGCGGGGATTGTAATGAATTTCCCGATATGAGGGGTGAGCCCCTGAGAGATCTGCAGAGCTGTGGCGATTCTGACGATAGGATGGACGGGGGGAGGTGAATTGGTAGATAGATCAAGATGGCGTCTGGCTGGTATGATATAGATGTACCGGCCAGACGCCAAGACTGTTATATTGAAATAATGCCATGTTGGCCTCTGTATCTCTCGTTTTATCCACGTGTGCGTTCCAGTAGGATCATCATTAGAAGTCCGAGTAAGACTCTTGTCTGTTCCTCTTCGGATAATTCAGTTTCCTTCTCGATGATGAAGCTCCGTTCAAAGAAACTGGGCTGTTTCTTTAGTGTCATAACAACCGTGCCATCATCATCTCGTGTCACACGGTATGCTGGGTGCAGTATATATCCTGCAATCAGACCAATTATTGGTATTTCGCGTAGAATAGCATCCAATACCTTTACCCATGGGTTTACTTCTCGTATAGTCATCACAGGTTTCAATGTATCTGCGATCTCGTAATGAGCCTTCCAAAGCGACCTGCCGCCATGACGCTTCACCCAACCAAGTCCCATTCCATTAATATCTGTGAAGTTGTAACGTGCAGAGAAATCAATAACTCGATCTGCGTTGATCTTGAATATTGGGTCCGCCTGTCGTTCATCTGTATAAACATTTACATCTTCTTTTAACTTGAAGTATTTCTGCTTTACATAGAGTACAGGTGTGCCGGTGGCGTCGCTGATATGCAGGTGATGACCGAACGACATGATTTTAAACGTAAGCTGTAATGGATATTCCATACTATCTCCCTAACTAAACCGAGAATGAATATGATATCGATTCTTAGTGTTGTCTCGGCAATATCAACATAGGATGAAAAAAGATAAGAGTGGTAGCATTATGCAGAAAAATCCTGCATATTTCACGCAAGGATACTTGTGGAGCGATTGTCCATTCACAATTAGCGCTATGTGATCTTATTGTAGTCCTGGTTGGACGATCATAGATTAGTATAGTATAGACTAGTATGGTTGCCATCCCTTTCCATGACGCAAACCACGTATGTAAGCAGCTTGTCCCGCATGAAGCAATCCATCTTCTAGTATGCTTATTAAACGTACGCCAACCGTTGGTTTAGGTTGGAACCATGGTTCATCTATCTCTCTATCTAAATCTGTACTGGACAGGGTTGTGAAATACTGTTTTGATCTTTCCTTAACTGCATGATGGTACCCCAACATTGTTTTAATATCGGGAGATTTGAATACGGCCACCTGTTCTAGCGAATGGCCGAATCCAATGTCATAGGGATCTTCATCCCTGTTGAACCTGGAATGCCATCCATCCTGAATCCACAATTGCTCCTTCCCCATCAACGATGCAATCTGCATATCCTGTTGACGTGCAAGGTGCCATACTAACCAACCTATAGAGTTGCAGTCACTACTTGGTTGCCAGTCCAAGTCCTCTTGAGGGAGCCCTCGAAGTACGTTCTCTATGAATTCCTGTACGCGGTCATATCCGTCTACTAACAAATCGCGCCATTCCATTTATATATGCCTCCTATGTGTGCATCTCTTTCAGGTCATCTAGTGTGGTTTTGATATTCCATTCTCACGAATCTAGTATTAAGAAAGAAACTCGGTCAATGCTGTGACAAACTGGTGTGGGCGTTCTAACATGGGTAGGTGGCCACATTGATCGATTACAGTAAGTTGTCCGTTAGGTACAGCATTTGCCATGAATTCTGCTTCGTCTTTGAGAAACAGCGTATCGGCGGGGCCATGGACAACAAGAAGTGGATGTTCGATTCTGGTAAGCTCGGTCTCGATATCGTGAGATACGGTAGATAACATTGTCTGCATAAGAATACCTCTTTCGGCATTGGTGCTATATCCCAGCGAAGAATCGGCCATTCTGGGGCCCATATAGTCCATATCATATACAAGGTATCTAAGGAAATCGTTCATGAGTTCTCTGCTTATCTTGGCGGGCGGATTCTCAAACATTCGTAACAACTCTTTCATTCCGTCACCGCTACCACCTCTTCCTGTAATAGTGCACTCTCGCGCGAAGGTGCCCACTAAGACTACATTGTCTACTTGGTCAGGGTGGTTGGCGCCGAAGAATATCGCCACGGGACCACTAACCGAATGGCCAACGATAGTGGTTTTGCTTATCCCTAGGTCTTTAATGAAGCAGGATATGTCCTTGGCCAAGGTGGGCAAGGAATAGTCATCGGCCTCTTTGCTCGAAGCCCCGAATCCGCGAGCATCCAGTGCAAAACACTGATATTCTGACGGAAGTAGGTCCATGACTTCATCCCAGATATGGCTGGTAAGCATTAGCCCATGTAGAAAGACTATCTTCTTTGGTCCATTCCCTCTGGTTTCGTAATGAATGGTTATGCCGTTTGTGGTCACATCGGGCATTGTTATCCTCCCAAGAAACAGTTACCTTTCACTATGTCTTTCCCCAACTCGATAGAAGTAATTATGGATGAGGACTTTTAGTATACATTTTTAAGTCAAGGTATCTACCTATGGCGTGAGACTTCGGTTGAGACTGTCCTTTGGGGTGACATTCCCTCGAAATTTGTATTCACTCTGAATATGGTGGAATCCTTGTTAATAGTCTGATAGGCTAACCACGAATAGCTATGTTTGTTTGACGAGTGAGCCCCAAATGCTAATTGGTTGTCTGTGATGATACAAGCGAATATCTGCAGTAAGGTGACATATTGCATGACTAGACTATCGATTCCGATTATAGTATGGTGAGAAGACTTATCAATCAGCTCCTAAGAAACTGGAGGTTTCTTTTACTAATGCCTCGTGTTCCTCACAGGGCCCGTAACTACACAATTGTCTTGATTGGTCTTTGGTCATTATGGCAAACCCTACGAGTCGAAGGGTCATCTTTGATTCTCCTCTAGCTGTGGTTTTGAATCATAGCAGGTATATGAGTGACGGGTGCAAGGTCTGGTGTTTTGTGGGATGTAGAACCATGGGGAAACGTCCTTGCATGAGGTCGTTAATTGAAGAGTGCACTAATAGATACATTGGGACATATAGGAGAAGGATATGAGTAATGTAAGCCATAGATTCGTTAAAACCAATGGAATCAATATGCACATTGCTGAGCAGGGGGTAGGCCCGTTGGTCATCCTATGTCATGGCTTCCCCGAGGGGTGGTATTCTTGGAGGCATCAGTTGCCTGCCATAGCGGAGGCTGGCTTTCACGCAGTGGCTCCAGATCAGCGTGGCTATGGTCAAACTGATCAGCCAGAATCGATTGAGGATTATGATATATTCCAACTCACTGGAGATATTGTTGGGCTGGTTCATACCCTAGGCGAGGAGCAGGCCGTTGTTATTGGCCATGACTGGGGTGCCCCTGTTGCCTGGCATTGTGCCCTGCTTCGACAAGATATGTTCCGTGCTGTTGGCCTTTTCAGCATACCCTATGTACCACGAACGTGGGATGACCTTCGTCCTACAGATGCAATGAGACTGATGGCGGGCGATTATGAATTCTACCAGCTGTATTTCCAGGAGCCGGGCAAGGCGGAGAAGGATCTAGAGGAAGACGTGGATAGGACAATTAGAATGATGATGTACTCTGGTTCTGGTGATGCACCACCAGAGAAACGCTGGCGTTTTATCTTCAATAAATCCGAGAGACTTACAGACATCGGTTTTGTTCCGGATACACTTCCGGATTGGCTAACAGAACAGGATATTGAGTATATGGTAGGCGAGTATAAACGAACAGGATTTCGGGGAGGAGTCAACTGGTATCGTAATATCGATAGAATGTGGGAGCTAACACCATTTCTCAGCCGAGCGAAGCTGTATCAACCTGCAATGTTCGTTGCGGGGGAGGTTGATACCATTGTGGCAATCTATGGTGGGGTACTCGATACCCTTGAGCAGGGCATCCCAAACTTAAGGAAGAAGGTCCTTATAGAGGGAGCTGGCCACTGGGTGCAACAAGAATGCCCTGCCGAGGTTAATAATCATATAATTGAGTTTCTG
>JAXHVC010000252.1:0-11738 GCA_034189315.1 Chloroflexota bacterium
ACCGGCCAGGTCGGTGACCATTTCCTCCCAGCGGCCCGCGGCGTCGCTGCCACGGGCATACCGCCGGAACTCGACCTCAGTAGTACGCCCGGCCAGCATTATTCACATACGGCATATACTAGAACACTATTTTGAAGAGACGGGTTCTGATGATGTGGTGGTTGAAGGTCATATTACTGGGATTGCCAGTGGATTTGATCGGCTAGATAGTCTCTTGGGCGGTTTACAGCGATCGGATATGATTGTACTGGCGGCAAGGCCCAGTATGGGGAAATCTAGCCTGGCTTTGAGAATGGCCAGAAACATAGCTGTGGACCGTAAGGGATGTGTTGCTGTATTTAGCTTGGAGATGAGCAAAGAGCAAATTGTACAAAGGCTACTTTCCGCAGAATCTGGACTAGACACAAAACGATTGCGGGTATCACGACATAATTATGACGAAGAACGAAGAATCATGGATGCTAGTGGTGTTTTGGCCGAGGCTCGGATCTATATCGATGATACCCCGTCTCCGAAGATTGCAGAGCTACGTAGCAAAGCGCGACGTCTACACTATGATCAAGGATTGGACCTTCTTATTATTGACTATTTGCAGTTGATACATGGTTCTGGTAAGCCAGAGAATAGAGTGCAGGAGATATCCGATATCTCCCGTTCGATAAAAGCAATAGCACGTGAGCTGAATGTTCCCGTCATCGCCGTGTCGCAGCTAAGTCGAGCTGTTGAACAGAGGACACCCCACGTTCCACTTCTCTCCGATCTGAGGGAGAGCGGTAGTATCGAGCAGGATGCAGATATTGTTCTCTTTATATATCGGGCCGATGTTTACTATACCCAGGAAGAGTGGGAAAGACAGAATCCAGATCAGGAATATCCTGAAGGGGTTGCTACTGTTATAGTGGCAAAACATCGCAATGGGCCAACGGGTCAAATCGACCTGCGTTTTACTAAGAGCACGGCTAAGTTCGACAATTTTGAACCGCAGGGAGCAGAACTTGTCACACAGCAAGCCCTTCCCCGGATTTCCGTCTAGGGTACATTGCACTCCTTTGCCCAACATCTTCTTCAGTAGTGTTGTTCCTCTGATAGACGACCTAGCTGAATTGAAGGTGGTGCTTCATATATTTTGGCTCTTGTATCAAAAGACTCCGGTACAATCAGTTAAGTTTGTCACCTTCAGTGAGCTATTGGCAGACAGGACATTGGCTCGTGGTATGCCTGTTAACAAACACTGGGAACAAACACTGCAAGATGCTATTGCATTGGCAGTAGAACATGGTATATTGCTAAACCTGACTATGGAGCAGGATGGTATATGTGAGGAGGATATCTATTTCCTCAACTCTGAAAAGAATAGTGATGCTGTGGCAGCTATACAGAATGGCGAATTTACACTAGGTGATATTAGACCTCGTACCGCTCTGTTACCAATAAGAGAGGAGTTACCTGATGTGTTTTCTCTCTACGAACAAAACATCGGTATGCTATCCCCTCTGATTGCAGAGGAGCTTCTCGAAGCTGAAAGGACTTATCCTGCTGCTTGGATTGTAGATGCTTTTAAGGAAGCAGTTTGTAATAATAAACGAAGCTGGAAATATGTTTCGCGAATATTGGAACGATGGGCTCAGGAGGGCAGAGGAAGTGGAGAGTCTGGGAGACATCCTGGCAAGGGAAATGACCCGGACAAATATATCAAGGGACGATATGGTCACATCGTTAGACGATGACATAGATGTGACCAGCAAATAATCCCCACCACCTTGTCCCTTCTGCAAAGGGGCAGGATTTGTGTATACCAGTGTCGTTTCAGATCACCCAAACTTTGGGAAAGTGGTGCCCTGTGTATGTCGCAAACAAAAAACAGGTAACAACCTGCAAGAACGTCTGAAACGATATAGCAATCTGGGACCTCTTACTCGCCTCACCTTTGATAATCTAATAGCACATGGACGTAGCGGAGATCCTGCGAATCAAGAGAGGTTTGGCAAAGCTTTCGATAAGGCACAGGAATTCTGTCAGGAGCCTAAAGGGTGGTTGGTTCTAACGGGACCGAGTGGTTGTGGTAAAACTCACCTAGCAGCTGCTATTGCCAACAGCAGGATTGATCAAGGACACATGGTCTTCTTCATTGTGGTTCCAGACCTTCTAGACCATTTGAGAAGTACATACCATCCATCTAGTGGTGTTTCGTACGATGAGTTATTTGAACAGGTGAGGCAGGCGCAGTTGCTTGTCCTGGATGATTTGGGAGCGCATAGCGGCACCGCATGGGCACAAGAGAAGTTGTTTCAAATTATTAACTATAGGTTCAACGCCCAGCTGCCCACTGTGTTCACCATGAATATACCACCCGAAGAGCTAGATGAGAGGCTTCATACTCGTCTTACCGATCCTGCGCTTTGCAATGTTTATTTGGTAGAAGAGATGAAATCGACGCTGCTAGACCAATTCTCGGGAATTGATCACCAAATGCTTAGTCGTATGACCTTTGAGAACTTCGATTTCCGCAGGATGAACCTACCACCAAACCAGAGGCAGAATCTGGAGCAGGCATTTCATCTGGCTCATGCCTTTGCACAGGATCCCAAAGATTGGCTAGTATTTCAAGGTACATATGGATGTGGTAAGACACATCTTGCCGCTGCTATAGCCAACTATCGTCAGCAACAAGCCAAACCAATCCTCTTCATCGTAGTGATGGATTTCCTCGACCACCTGCGATCAACGTTTAGCCCAGATAGCAAGGTTACATATGATGAGCTGTTCGAACGGATCAAGAAATCACCGGTATTGATCCTGGATGATTTTGGTGAACATTCCAGCACCTCTTGGGCACAGGAGAAACTTTACCAACTGATAAACTATAGATATAATACCTGCCTACCTACTGTCATCACGATGTGTTCATCCCTTGAGGAGATGGACACTCGTATCGGCTCGCGAATGGCAGATCCTCGGCTAAGCTTGGTATGGAATATCACGGCGCCGGACTACAGAACAGATCGTCAGATTACGGAGAAGCCGAAACAACCTGCGAGACGCAGCAGAAAGACAGTATAGGTACAAGTTGATGAAGAGACCTACAACGCCATCATCAGTATCATACTAGTATGTCGCAACAAAGTGGATGCACCAATTGCTGTTGGCATAATGAAGCCAGTAGGGTTTATAGGACAGGCTTTTCTGGCATCAGTCGGGAGAGATCGCGACTAACATCCCACACCTTCAAATAAGATGTGTATCATGCTACCTCATTTCATCCAGAAACATACATATAACGCTGCAAGGAGAATAGTATCAATATACCAATGAAAATCTTTAGGATTGGATTCTGAGATGTCAATACAATATGTTGTATCAGATTGGAATGGCACATTGGTTAAATACCCTGATGAGTGTGAGCTATACAGGAATTTGGCATTGGATTATGCCAAGTCCCAACTTTGGCATAAGATACCGGTTCATCCAAACACCTACTTAGGATTGTTCCAGACAAAGAGAAAGATATCCCGACTGCAGAAGCAGGGAAAGATGGGTACAGGTTTTGAAGACTACGTTGAGAGGATGTATGCAGTTTACAACGATAGTGTAACGCGAAAATTGTCAGTTGGTTTTGTGCATAAGTCCGTAGATGGTTATGCCAAGAAAGCTGTCAGGGACCTGGATCCTAGGATACTTGAACCACTGAGACAGCTAAGGCAAGAAGGAAAAAGGATGTGCATACTATCGGCTGGATATGAATATGGTATCAGGAGTGTGCTCAGAGAAGGTGGCTATGGCGACGTTTTCGAGCCGCATGATATTGTCGCAGATTTGTTAGCACAGAGACAGGGTATAGCGAGGGCCTTTCTTCTTAGAATCTATAATCACAAGCTTGAATATCTACAGGACGAGTTCATTACCCGCCGTAAATTCAAGCCTAATAGAATTGCTTACATAGGAGATGGAAAGGGTGACGAGCCTTGTTTTGATTACCTTACTGCAGAGGGAGGTTACTCCATAGTTTCATTCTTTGCGTCTGATGAGTTTAAGCAGCATTGTTCAGAGCAGTATGGGGCGTTTGTACCGCAATCAGATGAGGATGTAATGAAATATTTAAAGTGTAATGGCCAGGCTAGTTGATTCTTGCATAGGCAACGTGACATGTTAAGAGAGGGTATCGATAGGTGCCCCTTTTTGGTTTACTTCTTTTACTTATAACGATTAGGCCCTTAGCTCCGAGATACATAATGTAGGGGTAACCGTTCACCCTCATTCTGTTATTGCTAGCGAAGCGCGGCAATCTTGGTAGGTAAGAGGGACAATCTAAACCCATTACCAGTACTGTCTGCTATTAATCAACCTTCCCTTCACACCATGCCCCAGATCGCCACGTGCTCCTTCCGTCACCGGAAAGACTCCTCCTAAGAAACTAGAGGTTTCTTTGTCTAATAACCCGTGTCCCTCACGGGTCCCGTACTCGCAATGACTGTACTCCAGACAATCTCTTTTTCTCGAAGGAAGGATTAGGTGAGGGTGAAAGTAAGGTTGGGTAGGGGCGAATTCATTCGCCCTGTTTGAGGAGGTTGACCCTCCCCTACCCACTATGCGATTGACGCCACGTCTTGATCGCCCCTAAAGTGGCTCCCACAGTCAGTAGACCTGTAATGGTCTTTAGCCTAGACCGTCATTGCGAACCGAAGGTGAAGCAATCTCATTGAAAGGGAGAGATTGCCACGTAGCTTCCACTCCTCGCAATGACTGGATCTCTGTCATTTCCAACCCTTATAAGGGTGATGTCATTAAGTTAAGAAATTGCCATTGTTGGAGATGATTGAGTATTAAAATCCGAAATTCCAAGCACCAAATCCCAGACAATCCCTAAACTCCAATTACCAAAATCCGGTTGGATACCTGCCTCTTTTGAGTTTTGGTTATTGTGATTTGTTTGTAGATTCGAACTTGGGATTAGGGATTTCACTTGTACGTGGTGGGACATGGTTGACAAGTCGAACCAACAAACTGGGGGGAGCTTCAACCTCCAAGTCTTCCTCGGACAGCGGACGAGCACTGGTTCAATGGTCCAGCCTCAGACCTTATCCCTGAAACGCTCTGTAATAGACACTACGACCTAAGTTGCTCGTGTTCTGATATCAGCATATATGCCCTGGTCTATTCGGGCAATCCCAAGTATGATAACATACAGCTGGTTTTTCAGGAGGTAATGGTGAGAAACGGAAAGCTACTGAAGGCTCAGGTAGTCCAGGAAATCGAGAAACACCAGTCAGCTCTCATAGAATTGAGCCTCAGGATCCATCGCCAACCAGAGCTGGGATTTGAGGAAATATCAGCAGCGAAACACTTGGCAGAATACCTGAGTAACAGTGGATTCAATGTTGACACAGGCTATTGTGGTATGTCCACAGCTTTCCGTGCAACCTTCGGAACAACTCCCCCTGTAGTGGCATTTGTAGCCGAATATGATGCTCTGCCTAAACTAGGGCATGCATGTGGACACAATATCATTGCTGCTGCTGCAGTTGGGGCAGGAATAGGTGCTAAGAGTGTGGCCAAGCAAACCGGGGGAACTATTGTAGTAATGGGAACCCCTGGCGAAGAGCTTTATGGAGGAAAGGCCATCATAATTGAACGCGGTGGTTTTTCTGGTATTGATATTGCCATGATGATACACCCTAGTGGACAAGATAATGCTATTGTACAGTCTTTGGGGTGTGCTACCCTGGATGTGGAGTTCTTTGGAAAGGCATCTCACGCTGCTGCTTTCCCTCAATATGGTATTAATGCCCTAGATGCGATGATACTGTCATTCAATGGTATCAATTCGCTACGACAGCATTGCAGAGATGGTAGCCGAATTCATGGCATTATAACCAAAGGAGGGGAAGCTGCCAATGTGGTTCCTGATTATACATCCGGTAGGTTTCTAGTGCGGTCATATGATATGGAATATCTGGAAGAATTGAAAGAGAAGGTCCTGAATTGTTTCGTGGCGGCATCTGTAGCCACAGGAGCCAAAATGGACTACACATGGGGAGAAGTGAGCTATGCCCCTCTTAGAACTAATACAACGTTAGCAAAGCTGTTCTGTCAGAACATTGAAGTCGTGGGTAGGCAGATGCCAATGTCTTCACATTCTCAATTTGGGAGTACCGATATGGGAAATGTGAGCCAAGTTGTCCCATCTATCCACCCTCTACTGTCTATTACTCCTACTAATGTGTCGGAGCATTCACCAGAGTTTGCTGATGCGGCTGCATCCGAACAAGGTCATCAAGCGTTATTGGATGGTGCCAAAGCCCTTGCCTTGACCTTTATCGATGTGGCAATTGAGCCAACATGCATGAATAAAGTGAAAGAAGAATTTGCCAAACAGGGTCGCAGCAATAGCAAGCTACGATAATGATTACGTGATGGATTGATGAAAACTCACATTCCTTTATTTGGCTATCCTATTATATTTCAGCAATTAACCTAGTTCTGTATACTTATACTAGTATGTTATGTATACCTTGCAGATATCAGTAGCGACGTACTTATATATATAGGTATAATGTCCTATCAAAGCCATAGCTAAAAGTAGTGGTCTGACCAGGAGTCCTTAGCTTGACAACGGCTTTGTAGGGATAATACAATGAATTTGTTATATTATTTTATGGAGAAGAGTGATCATGGCTAACCAGTTGGGGAAAAGGTATATTTGCGCCAAATGTGGTGCTGAGTTCATCGTCACTCGTAAGGGTGACGGAACTATCCACTGCTGTGGTGAACCTATGGAACTAAAGAAGAAGTAGAAAGATAGAAAGAAAGTTAAATGGCAAATCAACTAGGAAAAAGATACCGCTGTCAAGAGTGTGGTACTGAGATACTATGTACCAAAGAGGGGTCTGGTGTAGCTAGTTGCTGTGGCCAGGAAATGGCTGAACAACAAGCTAGACCTCTGCCTTCTTCGGATTAGGGACTCTCTGGATAAAAGAATGGCCTCAACCTTGAGGCCATTCTTCGCATATGTTGATATTGTTATTACTAAGGGGTATTGCTACTGAGAAGTTCTCGTGGTAAGAGAGGTGTTTTTGCTAAAGCTCGTGCTAGTATTTTACTGGTAACGGGCCTTTTTATTATCAGGAAGGATTAACAAGCATGATAGGGATAACTAGGTTACTGTATGGCTGAATTATGCTTGATGTTTATCCTAGAAAACCATAAGCAGTCGCTAGTGTAGAGTCTGTTTCTCTCTTACCGTTGGGAATAACTTGGCTATGTCTAATTAGAATCATGGTCACACAAATGACTTATACTCTTGATCCACTCGTTTCTAAATGGACTACGAAGTATTGCATCTTGGTGATCTGGATATTATGAAATCTCTTTCATCAATACGTAACTACTATATATATTCATGAACTACCTAGAGTACATTGTTAGAAAACCCCTCAGTGTTGAGCAAGAGGCATCCTCCCTTGTTCGACCTTCATTTGATGAAGCGATCTCATCTTCAATTCATACAACCAAGTGCCAACCCATCCAACATGTACCAGATCTACAAAAGTTGCCACTGATCCCTAAGACATTACTCTGACTAACATCCAATGTGGAGATAGTCAAGTATATGGGCAACCATCATGGAGGAATTATGATGGATTTACTGCCAGAATGACAGATGACTCTGATGTGAGATACGATTAACTTGTTTACAGCACTAAGAATATAAGAAAGAAGGCACGAAGTATTTCAGTTGATTATCTGGTGATCCTAATATGAAGAACTATAAGCATCTTATTGTAGGTTCTAGAGGAAGCACACTTGCGCTTCGACAGACACAGACGGTAATTGACCATTTGAGGTCGGTTTATCCCGAGTATCAGTTTTCACTTAAGAAGATCAAGACCAAAGGAGACATAACCAGCAAACTGCCGTATGGTAGTGGAGAGCAAGGGTTCTTTGTAAAAGAACTAGAAGAGGCTCTCCTCTCTCAAGATATAGATATTGCGGTGCACAGTTTAAAGGATGTTCCCACAGTACTTACAGCAGGTCTTGAATTAGCTGCAATCTGTCACAGAGAAGAACCTAATGATGCGCTAGTATCTCGGTCCAATGTAACACTAGATCAACTACCTAAAGGTGCTTTATTAGGCACAGGGAGTTTGCGACGTATAGCCCAGGTTAAGGCCTTCCGCCAGGATATTCGTACAATCTCAATAAGGGGTAACGTTGACACGCGGATAAGGAAGATAGAGACAGAAAGTCTAGATGGCGTAATTTTGGCTACTGCAGCGTTGGTGCGTATGGGATGGAGTGATAGGATATCGCAGAGGATACCACTTGAGGTTCTTGTTCCTGCCCCAGGCCAAGGGGCATTAGCTATCGAAACCAGAATGAGCGATCAGGCAATAGAACTAATACGACATATGGAGCATAAACAGACTAGGCTAGAGACCTCTGCAGAGCGAGCGTTTCTGCGAGGCCTTGGTGGGGGATGTCGTGTCCCTATTGCTGCGCTAGGTAAAGCATCTCAGCATAGCCTTGAACTCGAAGGACTTGTTATTAGCCCTGATGGTAATGAGTTGCTTAGAGGTAAGGAATCAGGGAGCGATCCAGAGGAACTAGGACAGGGGTTAGCCAACAAACTTCTCAAGCAGGGTGCTGCGCAACTCCTCGAAAGAGCAGAATCATGGATGTCGAAGGAATAGCATATCTGGTTGGGGCAGGACCAGGTGATCCCGAACTAATAACCTTAAAAGGTCTTCATTGTATTAAGAAGTCCGATGTCATCATTTATGATTGGCTAGCTTCTGACGAATTGCTATCGTATGCCAGATCCGATGCAGAGTTGATATTTGTAGGCAAGATGGGGACCAAGCATTTGTTGGAGCAGGATCGCATTAATGCATTGATTGTCGAAAAAGTTAAGCAGAATAAGATAGTCACTCGACTTAGTGGGGATCCGTTTATCTTTGGAAGGGGAGGAGAAGAAGCAGAAGCCCTCAAAGCAGCGAACCTGGACTTCGAAATAGTACCAGGAGTGACAGATGCTGTGGCTGTACCTGCATATGCAGGAATCCCAGTTACACATCGGCGGCTGGCTTCATCGTTTGCTGTAGTCTCAGGACGCGAAGATGTTAACAAGACCAATTTATCAAGCATCAACTGGAAGAACCTAGCCACAGCTGTGGATACGTTGGTTTTTCTTATGGGTGTAGATAACATATCCCAGATCGCTAAACAGCTTATAGATAGTGGAAGACCTGCAGCTACACCGGTGGCACTGATCCGTAATGGCACTAGCCAGACACAGGAGACTCTGGTAGGCACACTTCAAAATATTTCGAAACAAGCACAAGACTATAATTTCCATCCACCTGCAATAATCGTCGTAGGTGAAGTGGTCCGGTTACGAGACCAGATACAGTGGTTTGATAACCGACCTTTGTTTGGAAAGCGAGTTTTAATTACAAGGTCAAGGCAGCAAGCTGGTGACCTGCGTAAGGTATTGATCCAATATGGGGCAGATGTAATAGAGATGCCAACCATTAATATTGAACCTTTGTCTGACTATTCCGAACTTGATCAAGCGATTAATGACTTGCATCGATACGGTTGGGTTGTATTAACCAGTGTCAATGGAGCACAAATATTCTTTGAGAGGTTATCTTCCCAGGGATTTGATTCTAGGGAGCTTAGGGGAGTTGGGATATGTGCTATTGGTCCTGCGACAGCGAAGATAGTAAGTAATATGGGTATTACACCAGATTTCGTTCCCCCGAAATACACAGCAGTAGATATTGTTGCAGGAATATCCAGGTATGATATTCAGGGGATAGAATTCCTACTCCCGCGTGCGGAGATCGCTAGCCAAGATTTGGTGGATGGGCTCATTAGATTAGGAGCCAAGGTACACCAAATATCAACCTATAGAACCCTAGCTGTCGGTCCTACAGAATCTAGAGGCCGCAAGACTATTCTTGATGGTGGTGTTGACATAATCACGTTCACTAGTTCATCAACAGTAAAAGGATTGGTATCCATCATGGGAGATCAACTGGAAGCTATCAATAACTGTACGATTGCCTGTATTGGACCAGTAACAGCAGATACTGCTATAGGGCTTGGTATAAGAGTTGATATCGTTGCCGAAGAACATACGATGGAGGGCCTGGTACGAGCGATTCGAGATACAGAGCTTGCCAAGATATCACAGGGTACTTAGTACATTACCTGCTATCCACTTGAGATACAAAAGTATCAAATCCCCAACCCCTCATGTTTTAATTTTTGTCAGGTGGATACTCGTCGAGAACATTCTCGATTCTACGTAATTATTCCACTGCTTTTTATGACTGTTTGTGTGGTAATCTAACATTTGCCCATCTTGAGCAGATGAGGGCCCATGCTTCCGTCTCACCTGAAGCAAGGGCTTAATATTTCCTCTAGATGGATTATCGATTAAGCTTCTATACTTCATACGATACAGGGAATTTCAATACGTATGTTAAAAAGTGCCTCCAGAGGACTACCATTTTCTTGAATATGGTGTATACTAGTACAGTTAAATTTACTTTTATACACCTATCCTTCGCTGGTGACAGGCAAGCTGATAGTTGCAATTTCACAAAAGATGGAGGTATAGCATGAAAATGAACCTACGCCCTTGGAAACACTCACAGCCAAAGGCGGCTTATGAATCCAATAAGGAGCAAGATAAGTATATTAGCCTTGTCAACTCGATTCGTGGTTTCAGCGCGATAGTAGACAGGGATGGCATGCTTCAATTTGCCACTGAGGATCCATTACAGAAATTTGGCTATCAGAAAGACGAGATGATCGGTAAACCTTTCTGGGATGCTAGTTGGTTTGCCTTATCTTCAGAGTCTCGAAGAATTATGGAGAATGGTGTGCTCGATGCGTTGGAAGGTGAGAATGTCAGCTGCACTGTGCAAACATTTGCCAAAGATGGTACATCTCTACCTGTAACATTTAATATCCGCCCTGTTCCTGCAGAAGGAGAAGACATCATAAGTATCGTCACCGACGTGCAAGATGTTAACGAACATAAACAGGGATTTGGTACTAAGAAATCTTCACTGGCATCACTTCACCCAATTATTGATATTACCAATGGGACTCATTACCAAACCGACAAGGATGGTAATCTCACGTCAATCGGGGCCCCCGCCATAACCCTATTAGGTTATAACTCGCCCGATGAACTCATAGGAAGGAATATTACTCTATTTTGGGATAATCCGGAGGAAGAGATACTATTTTTAAGTCAGCTCAATACTCACAAGAAAGTGCAAGGATTTCGAACCACGTTTAAGAAACCAGATGGAACTCTGGTAGCTGTGGAGATAGACTCTCAGCAAATTCTGGATGTGGATGGCCAAGTGCTTGGCAACAAGGGATCATTCAGAGATGCGGATATCATTCAGGGCACGGTTGATATCGAAATGCCTAGTTCTGATACTACTGTCATTGGGCCAACTGAAGCCATGCCTGTGTCAGAGGCACTATTAGAAGACCAGCGGAGTGAAGAAGTTCTTTCCACGTTGCTGCTTGAATCCGCTGCAGACGGAATCGCTGTGGTTGAACATGGCACTATCACGATGGCCAACCATAAACTTGGCATGATGTTAGGTTGCAATAGGATTGATCTCGTGGATACATCCTTTAATGACCTGCTGTCTCCTGATTCAAGAAGGGTGATGGCTGAAAGACATGAACGCAGGGTTGCGGGGGAGGAT
>JAXHVC010000253.1:0-18421 GCA_034189315.1 Chloroflexota bacterium
CTTGATCAGCTGAGTATGTTTGAATAGGAGATACCACCTTTAGGTGGTAAACGGTTTATCAATCCGCTTTGAGCGGTTCCCACTCTTCCAAGCCTCCGGCTCTGCCGGAGGTTGAGTGACTAAATAAATGGATCAGTTAACGCGGTTGTATATTCAGTGATGGACGAGATTGAATATATAGAGTGAAACCGATACAGACTTTAGATTCATTCTGTCTGCCTATCTGGCAATTGGCGATAGCAACTTCTATTATTGAAGGACATAGCTATATGTTATGAGTAACATGGCACTGCTTAAGATTGTTCATCGTTAGGTCTTCTAGATGATGAAATGAAGATCCAAGTGTCTTTGAAGAAGGGATTTCTGGGATTTCAATTGGTTGGACTCTAAATCAACATGTAGATCGTAATCTGCCGCCGAAGTATGGGTAGAACCTTGGTATTACTCAGCAAGTAGGTACTAAGATTCCTTTAGAGGCTCCTTTACATAGAGAGGAAGGAAAGCCTCTTCATTTTCATCGATAATTAGGTCTATAGAGTATTCGCCATAATGCTCGAATTTTAGTCTGTATAGGTTTAGGATCATATTAGTAGCGATCGAACCCTGCATAGTCTCAGAGAATCTAACTTTGGCATTTGCATTTAGGGAGGGGATTATTTGTTTGCCATCCTCGTCGACCAATTTGATGGAGATAGCATGATCACCTTGTTCCAGCCAAGAGAATCTTAGCCTCAAAGCAATTGCACATTGTGGATGTATTGCTGGCATCTTCTTTGTCCGGATAGTGTCAAAGGTGCCCAATAGGCTCATCTTACCGTGATAATCAGCTGCTGCATCGCAGAGTGTAAAGACCTCTATTCTCATATACGCTATCTCCTATTCTCTAGTATGCAGAGTATCAAATAGTCCACATGCTCATGTAACATTGGAAACCGAAGAGGTCGGCTTTCGTGGAAAGAAATCATATCGATTATACTGGTCGTCGTGAAGAGGTGTGAGCAGACTTATCAGTATGGAGCCGTGGATTTCATCCGTATTCTTTTCAGGGTGGTGTACAGTCTGGGATGGGATACGTGTATGGTTCTTGGTTTATAGTCCCAAGAAGACATGTATGTCATAAGGGATAATGCCCTACTATTTAGAAACAAAACTAATCGTCAGATTTGATTCTACCTTGGATCACCTCCGGTATCGATACACGAATATAAGAAGACTCGAGGATAATCTAAAACAGCTACTATATCTAATAAATTGTACAAAACCAAATTGTGCCAGAATTCTCGATATTGATTGACATATGGTATCTCGCATCTAGTGTAAGGGCTGTTATATTCGTCGATCAATAGAAGAAGGAAGAAAGCACCTATGTACATAAAACTTTGTTCAATTGCTGGGTTGTCAAAATATCGCTATATTGAGTATTTGATTCTGGGATAAAGCCTGTCTAGTTGGCAAAAGGAACATGGTTTTGAGTGAAGTTGTGTAGGCTGTTGGATCTTGTAGCCTCAAATTGGCTTGAGTAACTCGAAACCTGTGCGTTGATCACGCACACGCATTGCCTCGGTATCGACTAACTCAAGTAGGATGATTTCCATAATATGCCATACTCTAACACCTTTACGCACACAACCTGCCACAGTAGATGTCTGTCTCCCAAAGGCCATATGCATATGCAGGACTGGTATTCCGCTTTCGTTTGGGAAGATTGTGCCGACGCCAGCAATTTCATGTACGTTCTCTAGAACATGTTCCATTGGAATGATTTGCTCCGATCGTCCACACTCCGGGCCGACTACTATCCTGCTACCTTTGTCTGCTCCCCCGACAGCGATCAGAGTTGCTGCAGTAATGGATTTGGCACGAGCGAACCTTTCGATCTCCTCATGGAGAACATCTCCATCTTCTAGTCGAATGATAAAGACTCTACCTTGCTTGGCCTGCGAGTATATCATGGTAACTATTATCGCTTTCTCAGATATTCACATGCTACTGCTTAATAATAGCCATGTGCTATTTAGTGGTTGACTGGCTAACCGAATCAAATGCAGTATCATTGAGTCTGTCCGTTCCGCAGTACATACATCGGCTATGTCTTGGAGACATTAATCTGCCGCAGCTTGAGCATTCCTTTGCTGACAGTCTTACCTTGCCATCTAGCTTGCCGTCAAGGAGATCGACTTCTTTGACCTTCTCGATCAGTTGTTCTTCAGAAAGCCCATTCTTTTCTCGAAGCAACTCCCACATGGCCCTACAGATTATAGTGAGACTGTCCACCTTACCCTCTAGTTCCTTTACATAGGTTTGTGCTTTCCTGGCATCACCTTTGGCACTGATAGCTGCACTATCCACTTGGTAAATCCGAATCTCTTGCTGAACATCCCAAAGAGTTGACATCCCTTTCCTCCTGTTGGTTTAAAATATATGGGATAGGTGATGATCATCTGGAATCGTGATAACCATGTCTTATTCTTGTTTGTAGCTATAGAACGCGAGTAACTACTTAGTCTAAACTAATTCACTTGTCGCCAGTTTCGAAACGCGCTGTAACAGGATTGATTATATTGTGTTAAGGTATCGTTCGATTCTGTTAAGCCCTTCAACGATGTTCTCTATAGAGTTTGTATAGGAGAATCGGAGATAACCTTCTCCGTTGTGCCCGAAATCGATCCCGGGTGCAACTCCAACATGGCATTTGTCCAGGATGTCGAATGAAAGCTTGAGTGAGTCTTGTGATAGATGTTTGGCATTAGCAAAGACATAGAATGCACCGGTGGGCTCTACAGTGATACCAAATCCAAGCTTCTTTAAACGCTTCACCATGTACCGTCTGCGTGTATTATAGGTATATCTCATATGCTTAATTTCGGCCTCTGTTTCTTCAAGTGCTGCTATTGCTGCAATCTGAATGATAGAATTCGCCGAGATAAAGAAGTTCTGTTGAATCTTCTGAATAGGACGAATGAATAACTCCGGTACGATAAGGTAACCAAGTCTAAGCCCTGTCATTGCATAGAGCTTAGAAAATCCGTTGAGAACAAAGGCGTTTTCGGTGAACTCCAATATGGAATACTCTTTACCTTCGTATACGAGGCCGTGATAGATTTCATCTGAGACTATATAGGGCGACATTGATGCGATAGCTTGCATGCGGCTCTTGGATAGAAGGTTACCAGTTGGATTGGATGGGGAATTGATCACAATTGCTTTTGTCCTGGGTGTGATCTTTGCTTCTATTGCTTCTGGGAGGTATTGAAAGCCATCTTCTTCATATACAGGTACGGTGATCGGGACCCCCTGAACAAATCCTATGAAATTGGGATAACATGCATAGTGTGGATCTGAGATGATTGCCTCATCGCCTTTTTCAAGTAACGTCGAAAACAGTAAGAACATGGCGGGTGATGTACCCGATGTCACTATAATCCGATCTGGGGATACTGCTACACCATATGTCCTGAGGTAATGTCTAGCAATGGCATCCCTGAGCTCTATAATACCCAGACTATGGGTGTAATGTGTATGGCCATGTTCGAAGGCTCGACAAGCAGCGTCTTTTACACATTGTGGAGTGTCAAAATCGGGCTCGCCAACCTCCAGATGGATAATCTCTTTACCATCCTGTTCCATAGTGTGTGCTTTTTCCAGTATGTCCATTACTAGGAACGGGGTAATCTCTGCTGCTCGTTTTGTAATCATTGATTGTAAGTATTTGTGACCCTTGTCATCTTGCATCGGATTGGATTTGACCACTTGGCGCTCGGTACTAAGGTGACGAGGCTATGGTCAATTAACGTCCATATTCTTTAAGGCGAGAATGGATTGAAAGATCCGAAACATTACTATTGTTCTGTCCGTAACAATCCAAAGAGAGAAATGCATAATAGACCAGCGAACGAGCCAGTGCACTGGTGATACCTGAGCTCATACACAACAAGATTCGATATTTTGGTGTAGAGTTTGACAGATGGCCCTAATATACACCGAATGGAAACACATCCCGCCTTCCCCTTGCTTAGCGTGTTTGGCGGAAGTGAGTCGGTGAATGCCTCATTTGATGATAATCTAACATGTCACCAGATCGAATAGTATGCCTCCTGTAGCTAACGGAGAGTTTACAACCATGACCTACATAGGGTCAAGGCAAAGGAGTTGTAGGATGATGGTAGATAGGCTGGGACTACTTTCATTTGACATATGGTGTAGCATATGATAATTAAAATAGATAAAATATAATATATTAATGATCATGAATAACTAGTAATCCTTGGCCGGGAGGAAGCCTGGTCGTTATTATGTCCCTAGGAGGGGTATCGTGCGTAAAGCTGTTATCAGTGATCCTGATGCGAGGATAAGGGATAGAGACGATAGCTATTCTAAAAAGGGGAGAATATCGCATGATGTCGTACCACCAGCGTTACGCTTCACTGGTGTGACGGACAGTAGGGGAAGGCTTGAGATTGCTAGTGAGGCTGCAATTAATGAACTTGGGTATACAGAGAGAGATGCAATAAGAAAGCCCTTCTGGGAAGCAGCCTGGTTTTCACCATCTATAGAGTCTCAGAAAAAGGTGAAAGATGCTCTGTTGAGGTCCATTGGTGGCGAAAGTGTGAGATGTCGTGTAGATACCTTTCCCAAGAAGGGGCATTCTTTCCCTATGACTTTTAGCTTCAGTTTGGTTAAAGGTAGGGAAGGGGATATGGTAAGCATCGTTTCTGAACAAGAGTCTGTTTATGATGACGATTATTCAGAGGCATTTAAGACTACAGAGCAGAAACTTGCTTCCATATTAGAGCTTTCGCATGAAGGCTGTTTTGGTTTGGATACTAAGGGGAGAATAGTATCAATTAACTATTCGGGGGCGCGATTACTAGGTTATGGTTCAGCAGAGGAGCTGGTGGGTATGCGAATGGCACAGCTCTGGGCTAGCGCAGAGCAAGGCAGGGAGTTCCTCAAGGAACTTGCTCAAGACGGAAGAATTACGGGATACAAATCCACATTCAAGAAAGAAGATGATGAACAGATATCCCTCGAACTAGATGCTCTTCTTTTGCATAGTGAAGACGAGTCTTGTATGGAGATTTGGGGAGTCTTTAGAGAGGTTCATTCTACTAAAGGTGTATCGAGTGAATTGGGTACAGATCATAGGCGGCATGTAGGGCCAATTCATATTGAGTGGGAGGAACGCTATAGGGCCATATTCGATAGTCCTATACAAGCGGTATTTGTGAATGACTTGAATGGACATTTTATTGAGATTAATGATTTTGTAAAGGAACTGACTGGATATAGTGACGAGCAGTTTGCTACGTATACATATAAGGATTTAGTACATCCGGAAGACTATACCAGAGCTGTTAATAATATGAGCAAGGTTGCCAAAGGGGGTACTACGTCTCCGACCGATGTTCGGTTTATCACAAGATCTGGTGATACAGTGTGGTTGACTCTTCTCTTGGTTCCGCTTGTACAAAATGGAAGGGTTAGTTCCGTTCTTGGCTTTGCACAGGATATCACAGAACGCAGGAAAGCTGAGGATGAGCTCAGGAGGTCTGAAGAGCAATTCAAGCGCATGCTCGAAAACATGCAGGATGGATATTTTAGGACAGATGAGTTTGGAAATGTCTCCATGGCTAATCCACGTGCAGCTGAGTTGGTTGGTGTTGACTGGTTGGATGACTTGGTTGGAACCAATGTAACGGAGGTCATGTCTTCGGAAGAGGCTTCTACGCTGATGGAATTGATGAAGCAGAAGGGTGCTGTCCGCAGGTTCGAATTCGAGGCTCATAGGAAGGATGGTTCGACTATCCCCTTGGAGTTCAATGCCCAATTGGTGGTGGATGAGAATGGCGATGTTGTGGGATTTGAGGGATTGGCTAGGGATATTATCGAGAGAAGGCGTGTCGAGCAGGAATTGAAAGAATCCCAAGAGAAGCTACGGGAACTTGTACATAAGCTCAAGTTTTCTCAGGAAGAGTTATCCACCCCTGTTATTCAGGTATGGGATCATGTTCTAGTTCTGCCTTTGATGGGTGTTATAGACAGCCATCGAGCGCGTAAAGTCATGGATAGCCTATTACCCAAGATTGGCGAAACGCAGACGGAAGTGCTAGTGCTGGATGTCACCGGAGTTGCTGCAATGGATGCACCCGTTACAAATCAACTAGTAAGAACCGTGCAAGCCTGCCGTTTGCTAGGTACGGAGTGTGTGCTGACAGGTATAACACCTGATGTTGCTCAGTCTTTGATCCGTCGTGGTATAGATATGCGAGACATTATCACAAGGCGAGACCTTCAAGATGGATTGAAGTGGGCTTTAAGCCGAATGGGTTATGAATTCAGGTATGAAGGGGTATCTGGGCAATTCACAACTTGATATAGATTGCCCAGAATCTATTCAAAGCAATTGATGACAAAAGCTCGACGTATGACATAAGTAGCATATGTTTTGGATTACTGTCGCTGTTAAAAGGCATTTTGAATACCATCTACAATGAATTGTACTGCTATCACTGCAAGTAGTAGTCCCATAAGCCTGGCGATAACTCGAATGCCTCCAACTCCTAATATACGATGAATTGTTTCCCCAAAGTGAAATACAAGATAGGTAACTAAACAGGCAATTACGATAACCAGCGCCAGCATGGGGATAGTGAGACTATCGTCTGTGCTTTGCTGTCGGACCAGAATAACGGTTATAGCACCAGGTCCTGCAATCAATGGCGTTGCCAGTGGTACAAGTGCTATGTTTGACTTGGTCACTCCTTCTTGTTCTTCCTCATCAGTGGACTTTATGTTTCCCGGTATCAGCCTAAGCATCTGTAGTGAATAGATGAAGAAAACAAAACCCCCTGCTATTTGGAAGGCGGGCAGACTAATCCCGAATAGGTTAAGCACTGCATCGCCTGTAATCCCAAAGAAGATGAGTATGATACAAGCGGAGACAGTGGCAGTGATGGCCATCCGAATTCGTTCGGGGTGAGAGTTATTCTCGGTGAACAGTAGAAAGAAGGGTAGATTACCCAAGGGATCCATGATGATCAGTAGGGTGATTAGAATAGTCGAGAAATCCTTTAAAGTATCCATTTCATCTCGAGTGTTGTGTATCTGGCCCGTTTCAACGGAATGACTGTGGTTAGTCTATTGGAAGTGACGTGTATCCTGAATTGAATTAACCAAACGTAGATCACTGGCACGTAAGTTTACAATTAGCAGGGATTGATGGTCAAGGTGTTTGATACGATTCAGAGCAGTACCGATGTCTAGTGGGGGTATGTCCTTGACATATAATGAAGCAGGAATTGCAAAAGGAGTATTGCTGAACTGAGGTGAACAGTGTTCTATTTAAGCAGACGTGGGGCTCTCATGAAACCGTCATAACCGTTGACGGCTGTTCCATCTACCATCACCCCTGGTTTATAATTGCCTGTTCTTAGCTCCCGGATAAGTTCAGTCTCATCATGTACTTCGTTATCAAAGATCGTCACACAGCGCCCTATCCTATCGATGGCATGGGCGTCACTACCCCCTATGGTTTTCAGGCTTAACCTTTCTGCTACCTCAAGGGTTAGGTGGTTTTCTCGGGTGAAAGAGCTACCATTGAATCCCTCTATAATATCTACGTATTGGAGTACGGGTTTTGCGAAGGCTTGCTCTGGAAATAAATCTAGTACGTTGGTGCCAAACGAAAGGAATCCTCTAAAGGGGTGAGCGGCGATCATTATCCCCCCCTCCTCCAAGACCAAATCGCGTAGTTCTCTTGCAGGAATGACACGATCGAAGTTACTTTGAATACCGAAGACTAGGATGTGCCCTTCTGCCGTATCGACCTCTACTCCACACATCACGGGAAAATCCCATTTGGTGCTTAGTTCTTGCACATGATCCCTATCCCATGATTTATTATGATCGGTTAGACAAATGCAATCTAAACCAATCCTCTTGGCTTCTTGGATCGCTTCTTCTACATCAACTTCGCTGTCATACGATAGCTGTCTTGTATGAACGTGGAGATCGATTATCAAGCTGAATACCTTGTGTACAATGAGTATTTCTTTCTGACGGGATTACCCGTTGGCAAGCCACCATGAGTGTGGTCTTTTGGGAAAACATTGTCAATCATACTACCCTTATACCTAGCGGAGAATCAAAGGTAACCATTTCCTGAAATCAGCGACCGGTGATCTCCTTGCGCTTAGGCCTTCGCACGACTAAGTAGATGAGCGCTCCAATCCAACCGGTGAGGGCTATGATCAGAATCCATGCGACCTTATCGTTTCCTTCTGAGGGCTCATTGGTGACGCAATCTACCAGCATCCAAATCCATAGAACCATGCCAGCTAGACTAAGTGCGAAGAACGCGAAAAAGGGGAGGATAAACAATGCTTCTATTATGCCAAACATATTAACCTGCTCGAGTGAATGCCAAATGCACTAGGTCTGAATTCCCAAACCTACAAAACAACAAAGCGAAATATGCATATATAGATTTACTGTACTAATCCAGACAGCATAAGTCAACAGCCGTTATCGTCTAATACATCACATTTCTAGAGGCAATTGGAGGAGACATTATGCCAATTCCAAAGCAGTACGACAAATCTTCCTAGGCCCATGTGTCATGAGGTATCCTTAGACCTTGTATGATGTAGTGCTACTGGATATGATTACCCCCGACATCTTGTCGGGGGTAGCTTGTGTGGAGCATGACTGGTGATACGATATTTGGATACGTGCGTAATCCAGATCATGGAATCTCAATTGGTGAGGTTTGCATGTAATTGGCTGCTAGCAGCCCAAAGTCCGAGATGTTTATGGCCCCACTACGGTCAAAATCTGCATCGGGATTGTAGTCGATATCTCCTTGTGTAGTACCGTATGCTGCGGAAAGCATACCGAAATCGATTATGCTGATAATGTGGTCGTTGTTTGCATTGCCCTCTAACAGGGTTCCAATATCTACAGCAGTGCTTGGAACAGAGATCAATACACTACGTTTGACATTTGTCAGCGTATGCCCACTCACCACTGAGATGTCATAGACATCTGGAGCAATACCAGTTACCTGGCACCCAGCGGTGCTACCGCTCTTGCTCGTGACCACGCTGAACTCATAGAGTGGAACATCGTTGATAACATCGCTCCCTGCAGGGAATACCTTCACAATGGCAGGTATTTCCCAACCATCTGGATCGGGACGTGCGCCTCCCTGAAGGACAAGAGACACATCCACAGTTGCGGTCTCTCTGGCTTCATCTGCTCCCATGTCCACTGTCGTATTTCCATCACCATCTCCATCCAGTTTTCTGTCATCTCCTTCGAAGTCCTCGATAAGCCAAGCAGGTACCGCGACATTACTTCCCGAGTCTATACATGGTGAACTCAGTTGGAGGTGAAAGTCGGAGCTGCCCGGATCCTCGAATAGTGGTTGCGCATTGATATTGCCTGTGCCTGGATAGATGCCTGTACCTAGCTGGATAAGTGAGTAGGTTATGGTTGGGGAGCCTCCGCCACTGTTGTAGACCTCATCCGGAGTGTCTCCCCATAGAATACAATTGGTTAGTATAGGAGAGGACTCGTTATAAATACCACCACCTTGATTAGAAGTGGCCAGATTTCCGTTGAAAGTGCAGTTGATAACCTCTGGCGATGAGCTGCCACGATTGCACATGCCACCGCCTCGCATTGCTTGGTTGTTGATAAGAACACAGTTGGCAACCGTTGGCGATGAATCGTAGTTATATACACCTCCACCCCAATTAGCGGTGTTGTCTGTGAATGTGCAGTTTGTAACTGTCGGAGACGAGTTCGAGCTGTTATACATACCCCCCATCATGTTACCCTCAAACATACAACTACTTACCACCGGTGACGAGTCGGTGAAGTTGGACATACCCTGACGAGTGTTCTGCTGGAAGACACAATCGGTCACTGTGGGTGAGCTTCTACTATTGAACATGCCTGCTGCAGAATTTCCTACAAATGTACAATCGCTGACCAGAGGCGAAGATTCGTAGTTGTACATCCCGCGCTGTGTATTGGAATCGAAGATACAACTTGTAACCGTGGGCGAAGACGCACGGTTGTTGTACATACCTTCATCACCGTTGTTTCGGAATATGCAATTGTTCACCGTGGGGAGGGAGGTCCAGTCGTTATGCATACCGGCACCGACGACGGCAGAGTTGTTCTCAAAGGTACAGCCTGTGACTGTGGGATTAGCAGTGTAGTTGTACATCCCACCCCCGCTGGAATTGGCTGTGTTTCCCTCTATTGTACAACCCGTGATTGTAGGAGATGAGGAGATATCGTTATATATCCCACCACCGTATTGCGCTGAGTTTTGATAAATGAAGCAGGCGCTAATGGTGGGACCGGAATTCTTTATATATACTCCGCCTCCGCATGGAAGGAAGACGGAACCTACGAACTCCACATCTGTCCCAGTACCGTTCCTGATCATGAATCCATCTAGCCCCGCGGTGGTATCTACATCGATGGCTATAATAACGGCACCATTGCTTCCACCATCGATTATAGAGTGAAGGTTGGGATCATTTCCTGCACCCTCGCCAATGATCTGCACACCACTAAGCATCGATACTTGTTCGTTATAGAGACCAGCCGCGACGTTCACCGTTCCTGGTACAGCTACAGAATCGACCCCATCTTGAATATTGTCGAATGCGTCAGTGCCAAAGATATGTCCATCCACCACAGAGCCAGGTGGGGTGCCTGCCCAATCATCATCTACCCATACGGTGTGATACCCACCATTCGACGCGGTGATATTGGGAGCAGAAAAGCCAATATTAATAAGCATAGGAGCAAGTAGAACTACGGATGCAAGCAGTAGCGCAAGTGCAGGCCTCTTACGGAGGCATGTCTTATACTTGTGTATACTCAAAACCAATTCCTTTCTGAGATGACCTGTGGTGAATTACACTGCTTCAACTGGAGACGATTTCATATAGTTGGCAGCTAATATTCCGAAGTCAGAGATATCCACATCTCCATCGTAGTCGAAGTCGGTTCGCACATCATAGTTCACATCACCTTCGGATGTTCCAAAGGCAGCCGCTAGCATTCCGAAGTCAGAGAGATTGATAATGTCATCGTCATTGGCATTGCCGTCGAGAAGCGTGCCCATGTCTACCGACGTGCTTGGGGCATAGACAGAAACGCTCCTATTGACATTCGTTAATGTGTGGGTGCTCACCATAGTAACGTCGTAAATCCCTGGTGCCACATTGTCTATTTGGCATACTGCGTAATCTCCACTCTTGGTAGTGGTGAGATTGAATGCGTAGAGCGCATCATCTTCCAGTACATTGGCCCCGGGAGAGAAGAACTCAACCGTGACAGGAACTTCCCATCCTTCTGGATCAGGACGATTGCCTCCCTGTAGTGTAGCAGAGACTTCGATAGTCAAGTCATAGTCGCTAAGGATCAGGTATGTTTGTCCCGCGGAATTTGGCCCAGTATCTGCTTCATCATAGGCAGCGCTGATGAGTATATCGTTGAAACCATCACCATCTATGTTTCCAGAGGCAAGCGAGAATCCGCAGCGGTCATAAGAATCCTCACCTAGAAAGGAGGCATCGGCAGTAGAGAGGTTTGTGTCCATCGCCCATCCGGTGTCCTTGCCGAATATCAAATATGCCTTGCCGGCATATTGGTCCGCCCATGAAGCACCGATAAGGAAATCGTCATATCCATCACCATTGACATCACCGGCTGGAGCTATCGCTACTCCTGCATGATCTGGTTCACTCTCTCCTAAGAAAGAAGCATCTGCGGTGGAGAGGCTGATATTGGTTGCCCATCCACTGCTCTTACCCAAGATGAGATAGGTTTGACCTGCTCGGTTCCCTCCTTCATCGTTCTCATCAGCGCCAATGAGGATGTCATCAAAACCATCTCCGTTCACGTCGCCTGCGGATGAAACTCTACGCCCTGCGTTGTCAAGGATACTCTCGCCTAGAAAGGAAGCATCTGCAAGAGAGAGGCTAGTATCCATTGCCCATCCAGTATCCTTGCCTAGAACAAGATATGCTTCACCAGATGAAGGTGCACCGTCATCACTACTGAATGCACCAATAAGAATATCATCATATCCATCGTTGTTTACATCTCCAGCTGAGGCAACACCGCAACCAGCTGCATCTCCACCGTCCTCTCCTATGAATGACGCATCGACGGTTGAGAGATCGATGCCTTGAGCCCATCCAGAGGATTTACCCAGTACCAGATAGGCTTGTCCTGCCATAGACCCCCCCTCATCATTGTGATAGGCACCAATGAGAATATCGTCGTATCCATCGTTGTTTACATCTCCAGCTCCAGATACCCAACTTCCACATAGGTCTCCATCAGCCTCGCCCACGAATGAGGCATCGGCTGTAGATAGACTTGCATCCATTTGCCAACCTGTGGCCTTGCCCTGAACAAGGTATATCTTTCCTGCATTATCTCCGCCGTCATCGCATTGTCGTGCACCAATGACAATGTCATCGAAACCATCTCCATTAACATCCCCCACAATTGCAACTGCTCTAGCGGAGTTATCGTCTGGGTTTTCTCCGATGAAGGAGGCATCAGCATTAGAGAGGATGGTGTCCATCGTCCATCCACTCTCCTTGCCAAATATCAGGTATGTCTGTCCGGACCTGGCCCCGCCCTCGCCATTGTTATCAGCGCCGATGAGGATATCATCAAGTCCGTCACCGTTCACATCACCTCCGGAAGAAATAGACCATCCGGCGTAGTCCAGAGTGTTCTCTGCGATGAAGGATGCAGACACATTCGAAAGATCGGTATCTGGTGCCAATGCTTGAATGGGCATCGTGAGAGCTAGAATCTGTATGCATATTAATGTTAAAAGGGCTGCTATTCGTAAGATTGATTTCATGAATGTATGTCTCCTTTAGGTGGCACTCCTTTGTTTTTATGTATGGTTTAGGAGGAGCTTAGGTTTTGGAGAAGATCAGGTCCATCTACATACTCATAAGTGATGGAATATTCTGCTTCTCTGGCCATATTATTTGTATCTCCATATCCTGCTATTTTGATCCTTTGACTGGGAAATTCATGGTATCAGGGCTCCTATGTCGTCAGGAAGCCCTGATACCTGCTAACACGTACTAAGTGTCCAGATTAGGCGATTTCGATAGGTGATTCTTGGGAGTAGTTTTTTGCGAGCAATCCGAAATCCCTTATATCGATAGTATCGTTGCGATCGAAATCTGCCCGGGCATCATAGTCTTCATCGCCTACACTTGTCATATATGATGCCGATAAGATACTGAAGTCGATGATGCTCACTAGTGTATCGTCATTGGCGTTGCCCTCTAGCAATGTGCCCATGTGAACGGTTGTAACCGGAGAGGAGACCAAGACGTTACGCTTGATGTTCATCAATGTATGCTCACTCACTGCTATAATGTCGTATGTGCCGGCTGGAATATCTGTGAGTTGACACACTGCTAATCCTCCGGACTCCATTGTGGTCATAGTGAACTCGTATAAAGCTGGTTCGGTGAACGGATCACTTCCTGGTTCAAAGAATTTAGTGGTTAAGGGAATGATGTATCCTGACAACGGTCGATCAGCACCCTCCAGCTCCACTGATAGTTCTATGTCTGAGGGTGAGGGCTTGTTAGTGTAAATGATCTCCATATATGGACGGCCATATTCACCGTATTCACTGGACTTGATGCCAGTTGTTACTGGTGTGTCGTTCTTGAGAAGTACGCCATAGTTGGGTGTAGTCCCGTCTACCCATTCCTGAGTTAAATCGGTTACATCGAACTCTGGATAATAGCCGTTATTAGGTATAAGTGAGCTACCCAGCAATTGGGTATCATGAGTGCCACCTGGTGTTGACCAGGCTATGTCGCTCAATCCATCCCCCCTAACATCCCAACTAGAGCTTCCTTGCTGATAGGAACCATTGGCAGAGCCCTCTTCCCATTCCTCTGTGATTTGATAGAGGGTTAGGTACTGGTTGTCTTGCCAACTACTTATGCTCCAACAGTAGAAGCCGATTGTAGCCTCGATGATCTTCTTGTCCATCAACTGCGCTGGCATATCAAACGAGACGACAAGATTGGATTTTGGACTGTTTAGTACGTAGGTATATAGCGTGCCACCATAGTTATTCGTTGGATTGTCGGATTTCAAGTAAGCATCTTCGCAGCCGGTATACCCGTCAACTCCCTGTTTGAGATCGATTACAAAGGTCTCCTCTGCTATGTACTCAGACGTTTCATTAGAGTAACCCGAATCGCCGTAGTTGTTGGAAGCTTTGAGCCTATATGTGTAGGTGTGCAGTGGTGCCAGTCCTGTGTCACTATAGGACTCCGTGTTTGCCGGGATGGTGTCATCTAATACACTATAGGCACCACCATCTACCTGGCGCTCCAATACAAAGTTCTCCTCATTATCACTATTGTCTGTCCAACTTAGATCCACATCGAAGGCATTCAGTGTTGAGGTGAGATTGGATGGGGCTTCCGGTGCGGATGTAGATATGATTGCCGAATCCTCATTGGAGGGATTAGAGTTACCGTTCCCATTGTATGCTACGATGCGATAGTTATAGGTGCCATTGGGTAAACCTGGTCCATCATCGTATGTGATCACATTGGGGGCAACTGTATCATGGCTGTCGTTCCAGCCACCTCCATCTACCTGTCGTTGTATGATGAATCCTGTTTCATTATCCGAGTTATCAGTCCAGGTTAGACTTACAGTTGCCGTACCAGAATCCCCGACAGCTTCGAGATTTGTAGGTGACAACGGGATATCAAGAATAACAGCGTCTGCTTCATTTGAAGGTGGTGAATCATCATATGGGTTGTAAGCAATAATGCGGTAGTTATATTCCCCGGGATCAAGGTTTAAATCGTCATATGTAGTGATATTTGCTCCAACTGTGTCGTAGCTATTATCCCATGTCCCTACACCCACTTGTCGCTGTATAGTAAATCCTGTCTCATTAGATGAGTTATCTGTCCAGGATAGAGCAATATACCGATTCTGGGAATCACCAGTAGCATCCAGTCCAGAAGGGGCTGCTGGTGGATCGGTGCTTACTATATCATCTGTTGCTGTATTGGATGGAGGCGAATCACAAGGATTACCGGTGCCATCATCATCTAGATGTGCAACAACTCGGTAGCTGTAGGTTCCAATTGGTAGACCTGTATCGACGTATGAAGTGCTATCGGCTCCTACACTATCGTGGCTATTATCCCATGCTCCGCCATCTACCTGGCGCTGTATGATATAACTATCCTCATTACTTGAGTTATCTATCCAGGATAGTGCAATTTCTTGAGCTTCTGAATCGGCTGTAGCTTCTAAGTTGCTGGGTGCATCGGTACATTGATTCCATCCTGCCAATGTAGCCCAAAGCCACCAAGCGGCATATCCCTTGAGATTACCATTGAGGTGTTGACTATGAGCTGCACCGGATGCCCACCAATCAATCCCCTCAGTGTGGGTGCTTTGCCAATCTAGTGCCCAGTTACTGTCGAGGGAACCATTATCGTCGCTGTCATAGTCACAGTTGTCATTTGCCCTCAACGGCATGTAGTGGACTAAACCATCAGGGTCGTAGCTTTCAATGTCCGCAAAGTCATAGAGAATCTTGTTGTTAGCTATGCAGTAGTCACGGATCTGGTTGTTTCTAATGTTCACATTGCCTGTATCTCCAGTCCCGTCTAAATGTCCTGTCATATAGACAAACATTACATCTGTATAGTCGATCTCTAGTTGATTCATGAGTGAGAGATACAAGTCTATATCATCTTCACTACCATTCACTTGGCCACACCATGACCAGATGATTACATTCACATCTGAATTAGCAGGATTATCCAGGTAGTCCCGAGTTCGCTGTGCCCATGTGATCCTATCGGGATTGCCCAGGTCTCCGCTTACAAAGTAATCATCTAGATCAAGTGCACCTGCCTGAGGCCCATCGTTCCAGACATATGTACCTGGAGTAGCCCCATTGTTGGTCATGAATGTATCGAGCTGTGTACCGCTTGATCCCATTCCAGAGATCAATTGACTGCCGTGAGAGGTGTGCCCATAGGCAATATGCAGAGTATTCTTTGCCTGCTCGATAGCAGATTCCGGGATCTGCCATATGTCCGTACAAGTGTGATCGATAATAATTGGTCCTGAGGGGGCAGCCTGCGTTTGAGGGGGTGGAAAACAGAGGATCATCGGCAGAATAAGTATCAGGACTGTCGCACTTCGAAGTATTCTCATTCTCTCCTTTCGTTTTTGAGTCACTAGATTTCCACAAGGCTTACTAGAAGATGAAAATCTAGTGACACTAATATAAGAGATTATACCCAAGTCCTATATGAGGGATGTCAAATAACTAAAATAAATAAAACATCCATTTGTTCATATAAACTATATTGATATATAAAAATTATATTGTAATAAGCAGTTTTAGAGGTTTCCCATGGATGTGGTCAGTGGAATTGAAGTGGCTTGGGAGACTTGATCTAGTGTATGTATAAGCTGTTTTTACAATTGATAGCTTAAGTTATAGGAAGAGGGTGGATTTATGTGGTCTTTATGTTGGTGAATATGTCATACTAAGGTCAAGTATAGTTGATAAGCTTCAGTTGAGGTTAATCCTGCGGTTTGACCAGTCTGCTATTATGCAGAATGAGTGTAATAGTAATAGAGTAAACGATTACGGACCTTAGCTCCACGACTCATAACGTAGGTGTAACCGTTCACCCACTTTATGTCATCGCGAGAACGGGAATCGTGAAGAACACGGGTTATTAGGAAAAGAAACCTCCAGTTTCTTAGGAGCGGAGCGAAGTTATCTCGCGTGTTTCGCCATAGCACCTTCCTGATATTGTTTCGTTGCCGGTGTTCCTCGCAACAATTAAATAGTAAGTATGTTTTTGCATAGTATCATGCGGACGGAGCAAAGGGCATGATCATATTATTATTTTAATAGAGTAGTTCATGATGCGTTATTATCAAGGAATAGGATGATCTATCACCAAGGGGTTTGATGGTGATTTGCCATTTTATATGACGTGGGGAGGTTCAACCTTCCCTATACCATCGAAGAAAAACAAAGATAGCAAACGATATACAGTAACTATGTGGGTTGCAGCTCTAATCCTGCATTAGCTTGATTCCTTCATGGAAGGCAGCAAGATTTAGGGATAGCATCTTTTCCCTGTCTTCGAACTTCTGCCTGAGTTTGGCCTCTACAAGATCGGGTGAGATGACTTTGGTTTTGGCCACATAGGCACCAAGTAGAACCATATTTCCAGCCTGGGTATCTCCCAGCCGGGCTGCTATATCTAGTCCTGGAACCTCAATCACCTCGACGTCTTTTCTTTCTACTTTATCCTTAAGTCCACTCGTCTCCAAGAATATATGTCCTGCTGGTTGCACCCTGTGCTCAAAAGCCTTTAATCGGGAGGGATCTACGAGTATAAGCGTCTCGGCCTGTGCAACTAATGGAGAGCCGATTCCTTGATCTGAGATCACCACCGTACAATCGGCCGGTGCTCCTCTTCTGGCAGTGGTCATATTAGGACACCATAGGACATGGTTGTATCGAGAAGCGGCTGCTTCTACAAGGAGTTGTCCGGTGATTAGTGCCCCCCTCCCTCCAATTCCGGCCACGATAACATCATGCTTTGAAGGCGATTCTTGTTCCATTTATCTCACTCCGTGCCCTATTGTAGGCTATCCACGTTCTTGAATTCTCCCAGGGGAAAAACCGATATGACCTCGTCTTCTATACGCTGAACACATTCCACTGGGGATAGACGCCAGTTGGGGGGGCATGCAGACAGGATCTCCACGAAGCTGAAGCCAACGTCATCCATCTGCTTCTGAAGGGCCGATTTTATATACTTCTTGCTTTGTTGATAGTGGACAGGTTTGCTAAGGGCTCCCCTGGCTGAATAGGCGACTCCATGCAGACTTGCTAACATCTCAGGTATGTGGATGGGGAATCCATGCTCTGACGCCCTTCCTTTGGGGGTGGTGGTGGTTATTTGTCCCATTATGCTGGTGGGAGCCATCTGCCCGCCAGTGGTCCCGTAACACCCATTATTTGCCACTATTACGGTTATTCTCTCGGCCCGGGCAGCTGCTTGAATGAGCGGTTCAGTACCGATAGAGATGGCATCTCCATCTCCCTGGATGGTCATTACCACTGGCTTTCCTGGAAGCACACGTTTAGCAGCTGATGCAACATCTGGTGGACGGCCATGGGCAGTTTGCATAGCATCGAAATCGACTAAGAAACTGATTACTGCATGACAGCCCACTCCCCCTACAATGACGGCTGTATCGCCGATGCCTAGTTCCTCTACGCTCTCGGAGATCAGCCGACCGATACTGCCATGCTGGCATCCTTGAC
>JAXHVC010000254.1:0-5062 GCA_034189315.1 Chloroflexota bacterium
GGTGTTCCTGGACAGGGACGGGGTAATTAATGTTGACCGTTCGGATTATATCAAAAACTGGTCGGAGTTCAAATTTATTCCACGAAGCATTGAAGCCATAAAAACGCTGACCGTAAAAATCGCATCACGCTAGCCATGTAATGATATATAGAGGCCCACGGTCGATAAGAGTCTATATGCAAAGCCCTCCGTATGCTAGCGAAAGCTAACTGCGCCCTGTAGAGGATATCCACAAAGAGAGGAGAAACATTTCATGAAAAAAGAGGAACTACACAAAGAAATCTTCAATCGTAACTACGGACTTGTTACCGAGGAAGAGCAAGAGATTCTGCGCACTTCCACTGTGGCTGTCGCAGGCGCGGGAGGTGGAGGAGGTATTAGCGCAGAACGGATCGTTAGATTAGGTGTAGAACACATAAAACTGGCCGATCCAGACCTCTTCGAAACCTCTAATATCAATCGGCAGTTTGCTTGCACTTATAACAACGTGGGCAAGAAGAAGGTCTTTGAAGTTGCCAACGCTCTTAAAGAGATCAATCCAAATCTCCAGGTTGATGTCTATCCAGAGGGTATTACCGAAGATAACATCGATGATTTTTTGGATGGTGCTGATATCCTGGTTGAGGAGATAGAGGGGTACTACTTCAGAATCAGAGCTCTTCTGTATAAGGCTGCAAGAAAGAAGGGTATATATGGCCTGAGATCCGATACTTTCGGCTTCTGCGCCCCACTGTATATCTTTGCCCCGGATGGCATGACCTTTGAAGAGTTTTTCGATCTCCCTCCCGCTGAGGAAATCGACCCCAAAATGACAGATGCTTCTGGGATTTATCGTGAGAAGTTCTTCTTCAACAAGCGAGCTCCCAATAGTACTCCTATTGAGCTGATCCCCGACGTTGTGGCTAAGAAACGTCCCTTCATGGTACTTTCATTTGGATGCACCATGATCGGCACTCTCACAAGCTCGGCAGTAATGAGAATTCTACTTAAGAGGGGTGAACCCATAGTAGCTCCTAAAGCGGTCAACGCCGATCTCTATGCTTGGGAATTCGATATAATAGATTTCTCCGACCATTGTGGCAAATAGACTTCAGAATCCAGGCTGAATGCTATGACTCTAATACAAATGGTTTGCCTTATATGGGTTTGTAAATTCCCCTGTAATTGGCAAACTCAACTATCGGCATTCTTAAAGTAGCAATATAGAACCCTTAGCTTTCGACGGTAATTGGTTATCTTTATCTGAGCCAGTAGTGAAGTTGAGTATTGGGACAAAGATACTACTTATCTCTCAAACAGCTTGTCCTGATAGCTCTCGGCGCTTTCTACTTAAAAGCTTCACACATACAAAGTGGCGCAGGCTCTCCGGGGACAATCCAATCCCACTTGTTCTGAACCTGCGCCATCTGATCTAGTTATAAGGGCATAGAAGTAGAGTGTCTGTTACTCTGAATCTAGCGTTTGTAACATCTCTGCAGCTTGTTCTTCGGTAATCAGTCCTCGATCGGCAGCTCTATCCAGGAGACCATAGATATCAACACCATACATCCTGCCTCCATGCATCATGATTCGATCGCAATCCCCAAACTCGGCATGCTTTGCAGGACCACCTCTCTGATGCAGTGTCTGTCTCACCTCAGGATCACTGAGTGCCTCAGGACGGGCATCCCACCACGACTGAATCTCATCAGCCTCTTCCTGTATGATGACACCATCTTCCACTGCCTGGGCTAATCGCTTTCGCTGTGCTTCCTCTCTCATCTCCTGGTGCGTCTCGGTCACAGCCTCGGTTAGCTCTTCCTCCGCCAACCCCAGCTTTTTGGCAACCCTGTCGAAGAAATTCTGACTTTCGCCATAATCATCGGAGGAAGTCGCCAAGGCTGTTCCCCCTAGTACAGACATGAGCATCACGAGCGTTAGCAACACTCCAGACACCAGTAGCTTCTTGTGCTTCATCATCTCTGTATCACCTCCGTTTTCGTTAATTGGGATCCTTTTAAAAAGTATTCCTTAGTCAGACATCATGAATTGTTTATCGTGCTTCCCCCTTTCTTTTTATTGTTATCTCCCTCTACAAGACGGCCGTCCTTGAGATACATTCTCCTCTTGGTAAAGTTGGCCATACCACGATCGTGGGCAAACATAACAAGGAGAGTGTTTCCCTCAGACACCAGGCCAGTCAACACCTTCATAAGGCTCAAACCTGTCTCTGAATCCAGATTTCTCGTCGGTTCGTCGGCCCGAAAAAGTGCGGGATTATTGGACAAAGCTCGGGCCATGGCGCTCCCTTGCTGCTCACCACCACTAAATTGATTAGGTCCCTGATTCCCTCTTTTCGCCCACAAGGGACAACAGCTCTCGCGCTTGATCTCTCCTTTATGCTCCCGACTTGATCGTAGCCTCCAAGGGAAGTTCAACATCTCCCACCCTCCCTTCACTTTCATATTCTTGCCTTCATCTATACTTTATCCAAGGGAGGGTAAAGACGGCGTAAAGATGGATAGGAACCTAGTGGATACTTCTGGATGGCTCAAATACTTCTATGATAATTCCAATGCCTCTTTCTTTGCCGCTCCTATCGAGCACACTTAATCCTTGCTGGTATTTGTAGTATGTCTCTATGAGGTTTTCAAAAGGTGAATTCTGTGGGAGACCAGGATAGGGTAACGCATGTTGTTGGCCAGATGAAACAAGGCCACGTCATAGAGATCGCTGAAGATATTGCCTAATGGCGGCCCTTATCAGTCTGAAGCACAAGTTGCCTATGGCAGATAGTCTAATCTATGCAACAGCCCGAAATAAGGGCGCTCTTGTATGGACACAGGATGAATACTTTCGCAGTCCTTCAGGCATGAAGTATAAAGAGGCTAGGGAAAAGGATTGGGATTGACCACCTATGCTGTCTTGCGAGCAACCTCGGTAGGTCGGGGCTAGAGTCACGTAGTAACAGGCTTTTCTCTCCCTACGCAATATGTGACCTAGTTGTTGATATAGAGCGGCAGCTCAATTCGAAAGGCACTCCCTTCGCCGAGAGTGCTTTCCACAGAAACACTCCCTCCATGATCCTCAATGATCTTCTTGACAATAGCTAATCCAAGTCCACTACCTCCCATGTTTCGGGATCGGGATTTGTCCGCGCGATAGAAGCGATCGAAGATGCATGAGAGATCAGATTCAGAGATACCAATACCTGTGTCCTCAACAGTAACAAAGGCCACAGAGCCCTTGGCGCTGGTGGAGAGCCTCACGGTGCCACCTGTCTGGTTGTATTTTATAGCGTTATCCACAAGATTCATGACGGCCTGCTTGAGACGCAAGGTGTCTCCTTTCACCCGAATCTTCTCTGAAGGGAGATCGGCTTCTAGGTGTATTCCCGCTTCAGCGGCCTTTACATTATATTCGATGACTACATCACGAAGGAGCGAGGTCATATCGATCCCTGCCCATCTGTACTGAGTCTGCTCCCCTTCCGAGAGGAGGAGTAGGTTATCATTGATACTATTCATGCGTTCCAGACTCATCGTGAGGACTTGGAGGAGATGGTCATAATCGCTAGGTGACCTCTGTTCCTGCATCTTGAGAACCTCGATATTTGTCTGCGCAATGGCAAGTGGCGTTCTCAATTCATGGGAGGCATCCTGTAAAAACTGCTTCTGCGATTCAAAGGCACCATCCAAGCGCTCGAGCATTTCATCAAAGGTATCGGCAAGACGCTTGATTTCATCCTCTGGACCTTGTTCTCTGAGCCGTTCCTTAAGATTGGTATGCGATATACGCGAGGCTGTGGCCGTAACGCGGTCCACAGGTTTAAGCATTTGCCCCGAGAGGAAATAGCCTGTACCAGCACCAAAGAGCACTAGTCCAGCCAATCCTATAAGGGAATAGTTACGCAGATAATCCCTATCTTTCTCGCGCTCCTCAGACATCGTCTCTTGCCAGAATTCTAATTCATCGTCTGCCCAATGGTGTCCCATAGGGCGTTGTGGGGTATCAGGTATCTCTGGTCTGAGGTATTGCATGGCTAGATTGATGCCACCAATCATCATGAGCCCGAGAAGGAGGAGGAGAACCGAATACATTACAGTAAGTCTGAACCGTATTGTTTTGGTGAAGAAAGGCAACCTCATATCATGTACCCTCTCCCTTTGACGGTGGTTATGTAACTTTCGCCACCTGCGGCAATCAGTTTCTTGCGCAGATTCATGATGTGTACCTTTATTGTGTCGGTAAAGAGATTGGCGTCCTCATTCCAGACATGTTCCAAGAGTTCCTCCTGGCTTACAATTCGACCGCTATTGCGCAGAAGATATTCCAGAAGGCCAAACTCCTTGCTGGTTAGGGAGATCTGCTGGTCTCGCAAGTATGCCTTCATAACGTTGGGGTCTAGGACTAAATCCCCTGTTCTAAGCAGAGTGTGACGCAGTTCACCCTCACGGCGCAGGACTGCGCGCACACGGGCAAGAAGCTCCGACATATGAAAGGGCTTCACTAGATAATCATCGGCTCCATAGTCCAAACCCTTCACTCTATCCTCAAGTCCAGCTCGAGCAGTGAGCATGAGTATCCCTATGGAGGAACCTGATTGTCTGATCTGTTGACATACCTCCACTCCATCAATCTTGGGAAGATTCAAATCGAGGAGGACGAGATCATAATCATTCACACCGAAGAGCTCCAGCGCCGCTTCGCCGTCATAGGCAACATCCACAGCATACCCTTGCTGTTCGAGTCCTCTGGCTAGAGCATCAGCCAATTCTTTTTCGTCTTCAACTACTAATAATCGCATCTTACTGTGATTATAGCATTGGAAAGTAAAGACAACGTAAAGGAGAAAAGAGGAAAGTGGCTGAGCTATAGGATATTAAATGTAACGATTAGGCCCTTAGCTCCGAAAGAGTGATAGAAACAGTGCAGAGACAGGCCTTTAGTAAGCGATCGAATAATTGAGATCCCCAAAACCGACGATTGAACCGGTAACAAAACTCAGGCAGATAAAGCTTGAGATGCTTTGAACTAACACCATGGTAAACTCCACGTATATTACCTTTGATGTTGGAGATCA
>JAXHVC010000255.1:0-8820 GCA_034189315.1 Chloroflexota bacterium
GAGCGAAGCAATCTCGCGTATTTTGTCATGTCGTCTTTCTGAGATTGCCTTATCGCTGACGTAACTTGTAGTTAAACAGCAAGTTTGTTTTTATACGGCATCATGGTGATGGAGCAAAGGGCATAATCATAAAGTGTAATCTATAAGGAATCACGATCACAAGAAACATCGCATTTCTTGTTGTCTGTGACATGATATAAGGAGATCACGAGAAGGGCATATTGTATATCGTTAGCTGGTGTATATGAACAATCCATTAAGAAAAGCTGCACAGGATAAAAAGAAAATCAAGGCGATAAGGAAATCATTTGCCACGGTTCGTGGTCGGCAAGTGGATAACTCATGTCGTATCCCTGATTTGGAAGAGAGGAGATCTCGGCTAAGTGCGGTTAGGGATTATTCCATTGGGAATAAGGAACTCATGGAAGTAGCAGTTGACAACTTGAGGTCCAATGGTATGGAGGTGACGTTAGCACAGACCAGGGAAGAAGCGATTTCTTTTATATTAGATGAGATTGGAGATGAGAAGGTCATTGTTAAAGCCAAATCTAATGTCACCAAAGAGATCGAGCTTGCCAAGGAGTTGGAGCACCGAGGATTGGATGTTATCGAAACCGATATTGGAGACAGGGTAATCCAGATTATGAAGGAGAATCCGTCACATCATACTGGTCCCGCAAGTCATCTGTCCAAGGAGAGCATTGCAGATGCTCTATCAAATCACTTTAATAAAGAACTACCCCCAGATCCATTGTCTCTGACTAATGCTATTAGAGATGAGGTTGCTGAGAAGATTGCGTTTGCCAATATTGGCATTATTGGTGCAAATGCGATAGCTGCAGAAGAAGGAGCGGTTGTGCTTCTCCATAACGAAGGCAATGCTGCCCAAGTTGCAATGCGTCCAGGAAAGCTCATCATAGTGGCGGGAATCGATAAGGTGTATCCTAATCTCGAGGAAGCGATTAATCTTGCTAGGATTCAGACATTCTATGCGACTGGTGTGATTATAACCTCATTTATCAACGTAATAAGTGGACCCAGCAAGACTGCGGATATTGAAAAACAATTGGTGAAAGGAGTATATGGACCTCAATCCGTCCACTTAATTCTACTAGATAATGGGCGCAGTCAAATCGCGCAAGGAAACTTCCGTGAGCTTCTCTACTGTATTGGATGTGGAGAGTGTTTACTTGAATGTCCAGCGTATTATGTATATGGAAATAGATTTGCCGTTGGTCATCAGTTAGGGGGGCGGGGGATAGCATATTCGTGTATGATGCAAGAACACACTCAACACGTCCCAACCAGAGAGATTTACTCATGTGTTTCATGTGGACGATGCAGGAAGAACTGTCCGGTTGGGATCGACACACCTAGATTAATCAGTGAACTACGGCATCAATATGCGACAATTCTCCGAGAACCTCACTTGCAGGATGCTTATCGCTTCGCGGAATCTCACCTCAAGCTAGTATTTAGTGGAGCCAGATTGGAAGTGCTTGCCGTTATGGCTGCTGCACTTGCACTTGATGAGGATGGTAAGCAACAGTCATTGCCGTAATAAGTAGTGTTGTATCATCCTCGTATGACCTTGCTGTTTATTATATGGATCGCAATATGATTACCTTCTTCCGTATACTCATACCTCACATACACCATACAACCCAAATGGTATAACAGCGGACAGATTTCTGTATACCATACTTATTGGTTATCATTGGCTGTTCTTGGTTTTCGCAGTTCAAGGCATTTCTCATGTTCCATCCTGTCTGCATAACTCCAGAATCTATAGGACCGTGATAACCAAACTGCAAGCTTGTCTGTGAGTCGACAAATCATGCTTTTGACTATTCCCACGAGGCTTCCTCCTGTAAATTAACAAATGATATCTATACCTAGTATATCTTATATGATGTGGGTGATCTTGTGCAAGAGATAGGCCAGAAGAAGTCCTTTAGGTCGAAGAGTCTATTGCCCTGAGTAATGAAGATAAGTGAAAACTCGGATGACATGTTCGTTCAGAGACAAGAAAAGGAGGTCTTTCGATTCTGTGATCACAGATACAATTAAAACTGCGAATCTTGGTGTAGTAGGCTGAGTCTGTATGGAAGGTGATGGATGGTTACTTGAAGAGTGTGTATCATCTACTGCTTGGTCTGGAGACATGTATTCGAACTAGAACTAGAACTAGAACTAGAACGGGAATCACTTCATTGGTATCGACAAACAAGTTCATATTCTAGACATACTAAAAAATCATCAGGTTTCCCTTTCTGATACCAAATTGTATCTTGATCGTGATCTTTGTCTTGTGGATTACATACCATATGCGCTTGACTTACATGCCAAGTTTGGCTCGTGTCTCGACGAAATTCATAATATCATCGCGAACTACCATGCCCACCACTGAACCATCACTGACCACTGGGATTTGGTCTATATCCTCAGCCATCATTAACTGCATCACATTGAACAGATCATCCTCTGGATTCACCACCTTGAACTGTCCTAGTGGAGTCATTTTTGTGTACACGGTTGTATTGGCCCATGTATCTCGTGGAACGGTGCTGACGTTACGCATTGTAACCAGGCCTATAAGGTGTCCATCCTGGATAACTGGGAAACACCTACGGCCTGTTGTAAGGATGTAGTTATTGACTAATTCCTCTATTGTGATGTCAGGAGACATTGCTGTGTATCCCTGATTCATCACATCTTTGGCTTTGTGACCTTCGATGGCAATCTTTAATGTAAGCTGTTGATAACTACCTGTAGCGGCGTTGTGCAAGAACCACCCGACGACAATCATCCATACCCCGTTAATCCAATACTCTGAAAAGATCATGACTATGCCGAATACAATGAATAGAAATGACACACCCTTACCAATAGTCGATGCTACTTTGGTGGCTCTATGTAGATTCTGTGTCTGCCACCACACGATTGACCTCAAAACTCGACCGCCATCTAGAGGAAATCCTGGGATTAAATTGAACGATGCGAGTCCAATATTGATTACAGCTAGCAAGAAGGTGACTGCAGCAACGGGTTCTATCCTATCGTATGAAGCTAGGAAGATACCAAATGAAAAAACGCTGATGACAACGCTGGTTAGTGGACCTGCAATGGCCACCCGAAACTCGGTGCCCGCGTCCTTTGGTTCATCGGTCATTTGAGATACGCCGCCCAATATGAAGAGCACTATAGAGTCAATCGGGAGCCCAGCACGCTGTGCCACAATACTATGAGCTAATTCATGTAGCAGTATTGATGAAAAGAAAAGAAGGCTGGTGATCAAGCTAAGGATTACATATTGGGCACTGCTCCAATCGGGGTGTTCTTGAGGAAAATATTCCACAGAAAGCCCCCATGTTAATAGGCCAAAGATAATGAACCATGAGATATGTAATCTTATTGAAATACCGAATAGCTTACCAAGTGGTATACCTGATCGCATCACTAATAACCCCTTTTAATGAACAGCCTGAATCAGAATCATTATCTATTTAAATAAGCCTTTGTGTAAAGTGTGGAAGCTAGGTATAACTGAGTAAGACTTCGAGGATTTGAGTGATGGTATTCAAGTGTTCAATCTGTAGATATAAAGAAAGGAGGTCTTCTTTTCAGAAGACCCCCTTCAGTAAGCAAACTATTAGGTTGCTTAAGTTATATCTCGAACTCAACTTTTTTACAGTGATTATCACCGCACCTGGCCCTTATCCAGCGGAACTTGGCCCCAATTAATCTCGTTGAGCTGAGATCAACTCTTTATACGCCCCACCATATCTTCAGACATGGCAGGGCATCTTAGGTCCATTTGAAGTACTCCGAAGAGCTTATAGAAACTCATCGATTCACCTCCCTGCCTCAAACTCACTTAAGACATACTACTCTACAAAGGTTAAGATAGGAGTAAAGATCATGAACAGACGGGAAAAAAGAGCGCGAACTATCCGCGAAGAAGTTCTTCAATTGTGGAAATATATGATATTAGTGAAGGCCACTATAGCATAGTGGCCTTCACTGTACGTGATGCACCGGGAGAATAGCTAGCTTTCAATCTGGACTTTCTGGGCAGATGCCGGTATGCTCATCCTGTTATCTATAATCTTGGTAGGTACTTTTGCAGTTCCCATTGACTTACTTGTGCCTTATACTCATTCCATTCGATCTTCTTGCTCGTGATAAAAGCGTTGAAGGCATGCTCTCCTAGTGCTTTCTTAACTAGTTCGCTATTCTCTGCAAGCAGGACTGCTTCCCTTAGACTAGAGGGTAATGTGTCGATTCCCCGTTGCAGTCTTTGCTCATCAGTCATCTCATATACATTCTCTTCTACGGGATCCGGACAATCATACTCGTGTTCGATGCCATCGAGGCCTGCAGCCAGCATTACGCTGAAGGCAAAATATGGATTGCACGCAGGATCGGGAGATCGATATTCTATCCTGGTCGCCTTTTCTCTTCCTGGCTTATACTCCGGTACTCTAATGAGATCGGACCGATTCCTTTGTGCCCAAGAGAGGTAAACTGGTGCCTCATATCCGGGGACTAGGCGCTTGTATGAATTCACCCACTGATTAGTGATAGCAGTAATCTCCTGAGCATGTTTCAACAGTCCTGCAATGAAATAACGTGCTGTTTTGGATAGATGGAGAGGGTCGTTTTTATCAAAGAATGCGTTTTGGTTGCCCTTAAAAAGTGATTGGTGTACGTGCATACCACTGCCATTTAAACCTATCATGGGCTTAGGCATAAATGTTGCATATATCCCGTGTTGATCGGCAATCCTTTTTACTACAAGACGATAGGTCATTACATTATCTGCCATAGTTAATGCATCGGTATACCGCATATCGATTTCGTGCTGACTGGGAGCCACTTCATGGTGGCTATACTCTATCCCGATCCCCATTGCTTCGAGCGATAGAACTGTATCCCTGCGATAGTCAGTGGCCGCATCCAACGGAATCAGGTCGAAATATCCGCAGGAATCCAATGTCTCTGTTCCTTTAGAATCCTTGAAGTAGAAGAATTCCAACTCGGGACCTACGTAGAAATTGAATCCCATGTCTGCAGCCCGTTGCAGGTTCTTTTTCAGGACATACCTTGGATCTCCTTCAAAGGGATCTCCATTGGGCATTTTGACATCGCAGAACATCCTTGCCACGGATCGATGATCCCTAGGTCGCCATGGTACCAATTGGAAAGTATCCGGATCTGGCATTGCGATCATATCGCTTTCATCGATCCTGGCAAAACCCTGTATGGATGAACCATCAAATCCCATACCTTCCTCAAGGGCTGTCTCTAATTCCTCGATAGTGATAGCGAATCCCTTAAGAAATCCTAATACATCTGTGAACCACAATCTGATGAATTTTACATCGTGTTCCTTAGCCGCTTTGAGTACATATTCCTTGCTTTCCTGCTTTTTAACTGCCATATTTACCTCCTCTAGAACTAGATAGCGCACTCACCTGAGTCACCAGTTCGAACTCTTATTGCATTTTCGACGGGGAATATAAATATCTTGCCATCACCTGCCTCTCCTATTTTCGCGGCTCCGATTATAGCATGCAATGTAGCACGAACGTCATCATCCGTGACCACGAGCTCAACCTTGATTTTGGGGAGGAGATCTATCTTATACTCACGCCCTCTCCATTGCTGTGTCAGTCCCTTCTGCTTGCCTTGTCCTTTGACATCGGTTACTGTCATACCTGGATAGCCTATCCCTTCCAAAGCGTCCTTGACTTTTTCTAGCTTCTCAGGACGTATTATGGCTTCGATCTTCTTCATGACACTCCTCCAGAGAATATCGAAAGTGGGATTATATATATGCAGTTTCCCTGTGATCTGCCAGATCCAAACCAGAGATCTCATCACGTGGGGAAACCCTAAGACCTACTACACCCTCAATCCATTTGAGCATAATAGTAGTCCCAGCGAAAATGAATCCGCATACTACAATTACTCCAAGGGCTTGGACCCCGAGTTGTTGCCACCCGCCACCATGTAACAAACCAGTAACACCATCAACTCGCCCGTCCGCGAAGAGGGCAACCGCCAATGATCCCCACACGCCCGGAAGACCATGTATGCTGGTCACGTCCAGAGCATCGTCCACTTGAAAGCGGTCTTTTATTAACCGAATAGCATAAAATGTGATCACGGCAGCTATGGCACCAGTGGCTAGTGCTCCAATAGGGCTTACATAGCCAGCTCCTGCCGTGACTGCCACAAGTCCGGAGAGGGAGCCATTGACGGCCATGACTATACTAGGCCTACCCAAATGGAACCAGGTCAACAAGGTTATTACCAAGGCCCCTGCGGCGGCTGCACTGTTGGTTGCCAATACTGCATTCACAGCTACTCCATCCGCCGCTAGGGCACTTCCACCATTGAATCCAAACCATCCAAGCCATAAAAGAAATCCACCTAAAACCCCGAACGGTATACTATGGCCACCTAAAGCATCCACTCCAAAACCCTGCCTGCGTCCCAGGACAAGTGCGGCAGCTAAAGCTGCTGCTCCTGCAGTAACATGGACAACGGTGGAACCTGCAAAATCAACCTTCCCCAAGTCATGTAGCCAACCACCACCCCACACCCAGTGAGCGGGGAACGCATACATAAATGAGAAACCTATTACGAATAGAAAGAAGGCTTTATACGACATTCTTTCGGCGATAGATCCTGTCACAAGCGCTATGGTTACAGCGGCAAACATCAATTGAAAAATGAAGAATAAGGCAGCAGGGATTGTCGTACCTTCCCAAACTTGTGACCCAATATCCCTAAGGCCAATGAAATTCATATCACCGATGATGCCACCTATATCGTTGCCAAAGCTCAACGTGAAGCCGACCAGTAGAAAAACTATGCTAGTCACAAACAGGATGGTGAACACCTGCATCATTACGGAGATGGCGTTCTTAGATCTCAGGAAGCCAATTTCCAAGAAGGCTACCCCAGGCAGCATGAGAAATACTAAAGCGGTTGATATTAATACCCAGGTTGTATCAGCGGCATCCATAACTAGCTCTCCCTATCATTTGCTGCTAAGGATACCAAGTGATTGTTACAGTAATGTTACGTGGATTAATGGATGGGGATTTTACACAATGCCAAAAGGAGGCTATCAATTTGAGTAATGGAAGGTGATAAGCCAAAGGGAGATCCTTAGGACCTCCCTTTGGATGTATTTGCACCAGTCTTTCTGATTTGCAATGGATTACAGTAATACTATCTTTGCTATGAAAGCACCACATCAACTAATTCGTATTCATAATAATCGCTGCTTTCACAATCGCTTGCCCCTATTTTTAGATAGATTGGAATGGGAAGATCGGGAGAGAAGATACCACGGTATTCCCTTGTTATACCGAATAGTCCTGTCTTAGACGTATTTACTTCCCAAGCATTAAAGCTATAGTCACCTATTGATTGTGTTATAGGGGAACTAGAATAGCATCGCTGAAATCTCCCGAAGGACCAGTGTGCACTATGTGGTTCTAGGCACCATCTGCCCCCTTTAGTGTATTCGGAAAACCATGACAGTGTGTAACCATATAATCCTCGTAAGACGGTACGATCAATACTGCATGCCTCACCTTGTCTGTGCGGTAGATAAGAAATAGTTGTATCTCTTGGTGGACACCTTTGTTCACACTTCATTTGGTCAGTGACGAAGTAACTCCATATACCCATATCCCCATCAGAATCATGATACTCGAGCTTGGGATAGGCATATTCTCCACAATCTTGTGAAGCATCTGTGGGGATCCAGATTGTAGCCTCCACCCAATCCACCGGTTCAGTCTGGTAGTTTTCTGTTGATGTGATCAAGTGGTGAATTTTGTAACACTCTACTTCACTCTCAATGACAGTATCAACAGGATCTAGGATGCATCCTAAAGAACGCTCCCGTTGCACTGTCTTTATTGTTGTGGTCTCGATACCACCGTATTCTCCTTCGATGATGAACTCTTTGGTGTTATTCCCGGTATCGTATATTTCCCTGATAACAAACGAGGAAACTTTGCCTGAATTGCCACAGTTCGATTCTACTTCACTATCGAAATCATATGCGGCCCATTGCTCTTCACACTGCGTATCGTCTTTGGTGTTGGTCTCTTCATCATTAGATTCGGATTCTACCTCGGAATCCTGTTCATTGGTTTGATTCTCACTAGCCTCGCTACCATCAACTTCTTCGTTGCCCTCGACCTCTTGAGCCCCTTCACCTATGTTTGTAGTCTCAATTGGTCCATCTACACTGCTGCTTGCATTGTACCCACCACTACCGCACCCTGCCATGCTGAAAACCGCCATTAACATACAAAGTACTAATGAAACTCCTAGAATCGAGAATGCTCTTTTCATAAGCCCCCCTTCTATAAATATCTCCCCTCTACACAAGTATAGTATTATACGGTAGTAATTACTAATCAAGCAATAAGCTGATATTATAACCATGTAATACTAATAACTTAATATAATGTGGTTGAAAACATTACACAATTAATATAATACATGCTAAACCAATATGATAACCAATGTTCTTAAATAGGACATGAAATAGCTAGTATATTCCATTATAACGGTTCAGGTGGTGAAAAGGTTACTTGCTTGGATGTAAAGTATCTGTCTGTCTGCATACCACTAGATCCTAATCTGTATTACCATAATTTAGTCTGACTGTATCGGTCAACAAATATTGAACACCTGATAAGCACTAATTACACAGGAACGGGGACAAGGCTTGCCTGTTCCTGTCTAACCTGAGTGGGCGTTTTATGTCCATGGCGTCCAATAAGC
>JAXHVC010000256.1:0-12008 GCA_034189315.1 Chloroflexota bacterium
TTGATTTTCTGGAATATCTCGCTGGTGATCCACAAACCAAGATCATATGTATGTATCTTGAAGGGACGAAGGATGGTAATAAGCTGACTACTATGGTTCGTGAGATCAATAGAAGCAAACCCGTGATCATATGGAAAGGTGGGTTGACAGAGTGGGGAGCTCGAGCTGTCTCGTCACATACGGGCTCTCTAGCTGGTGAAGTGCAAGCTTGGGATGCCTTCTATAGGCAGACTGGTGCAGTGAGTGTGGATTCAGTGGAGGAACTCGCCGAGATGGCGATGACCTTTATGTATCTTAGCCCTGCTGTGGGTAGACGTGTGGCATTAATGGGTGCGGGTGGTGGAAACAGTGTAGCGGGTGCAGATGTCTGCGCCCGGGAGGGGTTAGAATTACCAATACTTAATGATGAAACGTTGCAGGAGCTGAGGAAAATAATACCAGCTGACGGAACTTTCATCCGGAATCCACTGGATATTGGCATAGTGATGTGGGATATTAATCTGCTGCTTCAAGCGATTGATCCGGTAGCTGGTGATAGGGGTATTGAATGCCTTTTATTCTCATTGTTCTTGGGAGTGTCTCCTAGATATCGGCGAGAGTTGGCGGATGAGGCTCTTCGGCAGATGTCGGAAGAACGTTCGATGATGGCTGCTAAATGTTTGATTGATTTTGCTAATAGAAACAACCATCGTAAACCTCTGATTACCATACTGCAGGAGGGTGTGGTTGGTAGAAGACCTGGGCTTATGGAACGAGTGCAACTAGAACTACTGCGAGGAGGGGTTCCTGCCTATCTTTCTCTACAACGTGCCAGTAGGTGCTTGGGCAAGTTTCTTGACTATCATGACTTCCAACGAGGGGAAAGTAAGTAGCTAGTCAATTTGTAATGGCCGGAATCTTTGTATTACCGCTACAGCGTGTGGTAGCAGTACATGATACATAGTCCCGAAGGGGCACTGCTATAAAGTTAAACCCAAAATAAGCGCCGTTTAGTATTTCATGTCCCACTGCGCTCGAATGAAATCCCAAATCCCAAATCCCAATCTCCAGTCTTCAAACAAATTCCAATAACGAAAACTGAAAAGAGGAAGGTATCCAATCAGTTCAGTTCATCCCAGAGTACGTCTTGGAGTTCGAAGATTGGACCATCTTTGCATACTTGGCGAAGGCCGTGTTGAGTTCTAATAGTACACCCGTAGCATATACCGGTTCCACAGCCCAATCTGACTTCTAGAGAAACCTGAACTGCTTTGATCCGTAACTCCTCTTGGGCTGCCATGGACCTGTACATATTAATGGGACCACAGGCAAACACTTGGTCTGAATTGCATTGATGCTCAAGGATGAAATCGGTAACCATTCCCTTTTCACCAAGTGATCCATCTTCGGTTATAGGAAGGTACGTGATTCCAGGTGGTATTAATGAATAGGGATATATTACATCACCTGTTGAAGCTCCTAAGAGTAGAGTGATCGATTTCCCCAGATTTTTTGCGGATTCGGCAAGGAATATAAGTGGTGCGATACCCACTCCTCCTCCCACTAGTAGTATGCTACGGGATGATGGTGCGATTGAGAACTCTCTTCCCAAAGGCCCCAGGAGATTAAGCTTGTCTTTTTTACACCGTGTTGAAAGCCATTTTGTACCTTGGCCAACAACATTGAATAAGACCGCGATCTGTTTCTTGGATACCCTGTGGATACTTAGTGGACGGCGTAATAAGAATTCGTTCTTTTGACCACACTGAATCATAAGGAATTGACCTGGCTTTGTTGATGTGGCTATGTGGCTGGCTTCAATCCACATGAGATAGGTGTTTGGAAGGATCTCCTTGTTGGAGACAACTGTGGCACAGGTTTGCCTCATCTCTCCAGGTAATCCTGTAGCGGCTGAATGTTGTAGGTCTGCGTCCTGTTAACTAGAGCATCTATGGCAACTCTTGCCGTGTCCAGGGATGTGAAACATGGTATACGCTGTTCGGCTGCAGCTCTACGTATGTCGAATCCATCTCGGAGAGAAACCCTTCCTCCGGCGACAGTGTTTAGTACACCTGATACTGTTCCACCGTCAATGACATCTATGACATTAGGATGCCCTTCACTCAGCTTCTTGGTGATGAGTCTTACTGGTATCCCTGCCGTTTGGATCATTTCGGCTGTGCCTTCAGTTGCATATAACTTGTAATCTATCATGTGGAGTCGTCTTATCATAGGTAGGGTTTCTGGTTTGTCCTTGTCTGCTATACTCAGTAGGAGGGCCCCTTTGGCCGGTAGCATCATGCCGGCTGCTAATAGGGCTTTGATCATTGCTGGTTCGAATTCATAGTCTATGCCCATGACTTCGCCGGTGGACTTCATTTCCGGTCCCAAATAGGTATCTACACCGGCTAACTTTGACATTGAGAATACTGGGGCTTTGATGGCCACAAGCTTCTGTTTCTTCCAGAGACCGGACTCATAACCTTGTTCCTTAAGTCTAGTGCCTAGCATCACCTTGGTGGCAACTTGTACCATCGGAACTCCGGTGACCTTTGAGATAAACGGGATAGTACGGCTAGCTCGAGGGTTAACTTCCAATACATAAATGGATGACTCACCTTGTTCTCGCATGAGAACGAACTGGATATTCATCAATCCCTTGATGCTCAAAGCAAGACTGATTCGGGTGGTATAATCGACAATAGTGTTGACCTCCGCATCTGTTAAGCCTAGGCCAGGGTATACGGCCATGGAGTCTCCACTATGCACCCCAGCTCTTTCGATGTGCTCCATGATTCCTGGTATAAGAACCCTTTCACCATCGCTGATGGCGTCTACTTCGACCTCTTTGCCCTCTATGTACTTATCTACCAGTACAGGATGTTGACTTCCCAATTCCAATGCACCACGCATATATTTGACCATTTCGCTGGCGTTGGGGACGATTTCCATTGCTCTGCCGCCAAGGACATAGCTTGGGCGAACTAGAACGGGATATCCAATGAGCTGCGCTATGTTCAGAGCCCCATCGAGCGAGTCTGCTACGCCTCCTGGTGGTTGTGGGATGCTCAAGTGGTCCAGTAGGTCCTCAAACCGTTTTCGATCTTCTGCCATATCTATGGTTTCGGCGCTGGATCCTACAATAGGCATTCTATTATTGGCTAAGGGTAGGGCCAAATTGATGGCCGTCTGCCCACCGAATTGGACTATAGAAGGGGGTGGTGTATTGCTTCTGGCATTACCAGATTCATTTTCAAGGATATCTCGAACGCTTTCTTCATCAAGGGCTTCGAAGTACAGACGGTCACTTGTATCGAAGTCGGTGGAAACCGTTTCGGGATTGGAGTTTATCATAATGCTTTGCATATTTGATTGCTGAAGTGCCCAAGCGGAGTGGACACTGCAATAGTCGAATTCTATGCCCTGCCCAATTCGTATAGGCCCACTGCCTATGACTATGGCCTTTGGGGCTTCCAATGTGCTCGCTTCATTCTCTACTTCGTATGTACTGTAGAAATAGGGAGTGGATGCTTCGAATTCTGCAGAACATGTATCGACAGTTTTATAAACCGGACGAATATTCCATGCGTGTCGAACGTCTCTAACCTGCTCCGGTAAACGATCCGCGAGTGTTCCAATTTGCAGATCCGAGAAGCCAAGCCTCTTTGCGTCCCTTAGTAGTTGTGGAGTGAGGGGATCCGAAAGAAGCTTCTTCTCCATATCAACAATGTTTTTCATTGAATGGATGAACCATGGATCTATGCCTGTATGTTGACAAAGTTCTTTGATATCCACATCTCGTCGCAGAGTGGCCATAACTGCCCATAGCCGCAGGTCGCAGGGATGAAGGGGATATGAATCCAGTTTCTTACTGTCCTGTTCCGACCATGCCAGGTCTTCCCATAGGAGTGATTTGTTGCCAAATTCCAGAGATCGGACAGCTTTCTGTAGGGCTGCCTCAAAGCATCGATCGATGGCCATTACTTCTCCGGTGGCTTTCATCTGTGTACCTATGGTGCGATCGCCAGTGGCGAATTTGTCAAATGGCCAACGTGGAATTTTCACCACACAATAGTCGAGGGCTGGTTCGAATGCTGCTAGTGTCTTGCCCGTTACTTGATTCGGGATTTCATCAAGTCGCTTACCCACGGCTATCTTCGATGCTACTCTGGCTATGGGATAACCTGTTGCCTTGCTGGCCAAGGCAGAACTGCGACTTACTCTTGGATTCACTTCGATAACATAGTAGGCATTGTGTTGCTCGTTACCAAGTGGCCATGCTTCTGCTACTGTTGGAGACGGTGCAAGTGCAAATTGTACGTTGCATCCACCTTCTATGCCCAAGGCACGGATGATTCGGATGCTAGCCGATCGCAGCATCTGGTATTCCTTGTTCGAAAGGGTTTGGCTTGGAGCAACTACGATGCTGTCCCCAGTATGAACACCCATGGGGTCGATGTTTTCCATATTACATATGGTAATACAGCTATCCGAGGCATCTCTCATAACCTCGTACTCTATTTCTTTCCACCCCATCAGGCACTTCTCGATTAGGACAGTGTGGTTAAGACTGGCAGACAATCCTGCGGATGCTATTGCCTCCAGTTCGCTCAAAGTCCACGCGATGCCCCCACCGCTTCCTCCTAGAGTGTAGGATGGTCTGACTACTAGGGGGAGTCCTAACGTATCAACAGCATGACGTGCACCTTCAAGTGAGTTGACAATGGTGCTTGGTGGAACGGGCTCACCAATGTCTTGGAGCAGTTGCTTGAATAGGGAGCGTTCCTCTGCCTTCTGAATTGTTTCTAATGGAGTGCCTAGAAGCCTGACATCGAACTTGTCTAATATGCCGGCTTCTGCAAGTTCCACCGCGAGGTTGAGCCCAGTTTGACCACCAAGGGTGGGTAACAGTCCGTCGACGCGTTCTTTCTCAATGATTCGAGCTACGGTGTCTACGATGAGGGGTTCTATATAGACGACATCGGCAATACCTTTGTCGGTCATAATAGTAGCAGGGTTGGAATTGACTAATACTGTGTATACCCCTTCACCTCTAAGGGCTTTACAGGCTTGTGTGCCTGCATAGTCAAATTCCGCAGCCTGGCCGATGACTATTGGGCCAGATCCGAGTACTAGTACTTTACTTGCTGTTGGCATTTATTATTCGTTAAGGAGGGTTGATGTCCTGTTTATTCCTCGTACCTAGTTGGCTGATGGGTTTTCGGCTAAGATATTATTATAGCAATGTCCGGTCTATCAGATTATCAACCACTTAGTTCCAACCTAGCTGCTAAGGGATTTTATCAGATTAGCCATTTCTATTGCAGACATTGCAGCTTTGGCTCCCATATTGCCCTCTTTACTACCTGCTCTTTCAATAGCTTGCTCTAGGGTATCGGCTGTGATTATACCATAGGCAATAGGGATCCCGGTTTGCAGCTCTGTTTGTGCGATTCCCTTGGTAACTTCGGCGGCAATGTATTCAAAATGTGGTGTCTTACCTTGTATAACAGCACCCAGGCAGAGGATGGCATTGTACCCACCTAGATCAGCCATTTTCTTGGCGATTAGTGGTATCTCAAATGCCCCGGGACACCAAGCAACGTCGATGTCTTCTTCCTTAACTCCATGGCGAGTTAGTGCATCTTGGGCCCCAATCAGCAGTCTGCTAGTTATGAATTCATTAAATCGAGACACGACCACACCAAACTTCAGCCCCTTGCCTATTAGATTGCCTTGGTAACACTGACTCATGGATTTATTTCCTGCCCTTTGTGTTAATTTGATAGTTTGTCTTTGAACTCAGGACCCAGTGCATTGTCGGGAGTAATTATCGTTTCAACAATTCATCCCTTGGACTAGAGTTCAGCTGCCTTATTCCTACTTATAGATGAACTCGTATCAGATAAAGCTCCTTTATCATGCGCAATGGAATCATCCAACAAATCGTCAATGTCGAAGAGATGCCCCATCTTCTTCTGTTTGGTCTCAAGGTAGTGGACGTTGTGGCAACATGGTGCAATAACGATGGGGATTGTCTCTACAACCTGCAAACCATAACCGTCGAGCCCGACGACCTTCTTGGGATTGTTGGTGAGCAATCGGATTCTATGCAATCCAAGGTCGGCTAATATCTGTGCCCCAATTCCGTACTCGCGCAGATCGGGAGAAAAACCCAGAAGCTCATTGGCTTCTACGGTGTCTACCCCTTGGTCTTGAAGGGCATACGCGCGAATTTTGTTATGAAGGCCAATGCCTCGTCCCTCTTGCCGCATATACAAGAGTAATCCTCTACCCTCCTCTGCAATCCGTTCCATTGCCACCGTTACCTGTTGGCCGCAATCACATCTTAAGCTGCCGAATACATCTCCAGTGAGACATTCACTATGTACCCTCACCAGAACCGGGTCTTCGCTATTTGAAATATCACCCTTTACTAATGCCACATGCTGATCTGGATCAATTGTGCTGGCATATGCAATGATTAAGAATTCACCGTATTTTGTGGGTAGGTTTGCCTCTGCCACACGTTTGACCAAAGTATCGTGGCGGCGACGATAGGCGATAAGGTCAGCCACACTAATCATCTTAATGTCGTATTTGGCTGCCATTTCTTCTAGCTGGGGCAGCCGTGCCATACTACCATCGTCGTTCATGATCTCGCAGATAACCCCAGCAGGATAGAACCCGGCCATCCTAGCCAGATCGACAATCGATTCGGTGTGCCCTGCTCTAACCAAGACACCACCCTCACGAGCCCTTATCGGGAAAACGTGCCCTGGTCTTGCAATATCCTCGGGACCGCTAGCATTATCCACGACTTTCTTGATTGTGGTCGCTCGATCTTTTGCCGAAATACCTGTGGTGACCCCATGTTTTGCCTCAATTGACACTGTGAAGGCCGTAGAGAATTTGGAGGTGTTATCCTTGGTCATCATGGGAATCTTAAGCTCATCCAGTCTTTGGCCGATGATGGGTAGGCATATCAATCCTCGACCTTCTTTGGCCATGAAGTTGATTGCTTCTGGTGTGACCATATCTGCTGCAATAGCAAGGTCACCCTCGTTTTCTCGATTCTCATCATCCACGATAATGAGAAATCTCCCGTTACGGATCTCTTCGATTGCCTCTGGAATACTGGCTAATCCCATGATAATTCCCCCTTAACCCAATTCCGAGCCCGACGTTAGTTCCATGTCCTGTAGAGATAGCATGGATAGAAGTGAACTGCGACAGACTCGGCACACCAATATGATTGAAAACCTATACGATGGCTACTCTGGTAAACCAAGTGCCGTGCCGAAGTACGAGGTTAAATAAACCCCTCTTCCATCAAAAGGTCTATAGTGACTCCCTCTTTCTCCTTTCTAACGAATTGCTCTACGTATTTCGCAATAATATCGACTTCGATATTCACGGTGTCTCCGGGACACTTTTGTCCCAGTACAGTGTGCTCTTGCGTATATGATACCAAAGAAACATCGAAGGATGTTTCTTGCCGTTGGATGATTGTAAGGCTGAGGCCGTCGATACCGATAAACCCCTTCTCCACAACATAGTGCATGATTTCCTGTGGGGCAGTGAATCTCATTATAAGCGCGTCTCCTTCGGGTTTAACAGAGAGTACAGATCCGGTGGTGTCGATGTGACCTTGTAGAAAGTGGCCGCCTATTCTGCTCTCGGGTGTTAAGGCCCTCTCTAGGTTTACATGCGAGCCGGATTGTAGTACCCCAAGGTTTGTTCTGTTCAGAGTTTCAGGCATAACATCGACGGAGAAGGAATCGTTGCTTAGGGAGGTAACAGTGAGACATGCGCCATTGACGCATATACTATCACCAGGCTTGGTCTTCTTAAGTACTAAATTGGCACTTATAGTTATACGACCACTACGTATTGCCTTAACTTGCCCCACTTCTTCCACGATACCTGTGAACATATCCTAGTCCACCCGGTCACATTCCCTGCTCGAAATCCATATAGCATTTGCTTGGTGTGGGCTCTGATTGCCCCTGATACTTGCTTCCAAGCTGTGGATCGCCATATGCAATGTCTGCCGCTGTGGTGAGACGAAGGAAAGAGATTTGCCCAATTCTCATATTGGGATATAGGGTGATCGGCAGTTTCGCCACGTTTGAGAGTTCAAGGGTTAGGTTTCCACTCCAACCGGGATCTACGTAACCAGCCGTGGAATGAATCAGGAGCCCAATTCTACCCAGGGAGCTTTTGCCTTCGAGTCGACCAACAATATCAGCAGGCAGTGTTAAGGATTCCACTGTACTGCCCAAGACGAACTCTCCTGGTTGTAGAAAAAAGGGGTTATTCTCCTTAATCTCCACCATATCATTCAAGTTGGCCGGATTCTGCCTCACATCGATGTAAAAGGGATCTCTCCACGTCTTAAATACTAATAGTTTATCTCCAAGGTGAATATCTACGCTAGCAGGTTGAATACAATCCCAGTCCAAAGGATCAATGATGATTCTCCCATTTGAGATCTCTTCCTTTATACTGTGATCACTTAGTACCATTTTAGTGTGAGAACAGGTAATGCTGCTGATACGTATTCTATCACCTTGGCCTTTATCGGCGCAATGAATGAAGTGTGTGCTGAAATGAGCTTACTTATTGTGGTATATTCAATTGGAATAAATCGTTGTATCTACGTATGGGGAATCTATCCCTAAGGTGGGTGTCTTTAGAGGTAAAGAACTATGAAAGTGGTTTTGCACGTATGTTGTGGGGTGTGTGCTTCTAGTGTATCAGAAAGGTTGATTGATGAAGGCCATGAGTTGATAGGATTCTTCTATAACCCTAATATTCACCCAGTGAACGAGTACAAAAGGAGGTTACAGTCTGCTGATAAGGTAGCTCGGCTGTTAAGATTCCCCTTGGTGGAGGATTCCTACGATCAAGAGAGATGGTTATTACAAGCAAGTTCCCTTGAGAGTGAACCAGAGGGTGGCAAACGTTGTGAACTTTGCTTCCAGCTTAGGTTGGAGAGAACCTACAAGTATTTGGTGGATTCCGGATGGGATATCTTCACCACTACTCTGACTTGCAGTCCACATAAGTCTGCCGAAGTGGTTAATCGAGTGGGACAATCCATTGGTGGTGATAGGTTTTTGATAAGGGATTTTAAAAAGGAGAGCGGATTCAATCGGTCTATTCAAATGGCTAAACAATGGAAGCTGTATCGACAAAAATACTGTGGTTGTAAATATAGTATACGGTAAGGATCAATGGAATAATAGTTGATATTGATATTGTTGTCAGTTTGAACCTTTCTAAAGATATGCGATTGGGATCTTTGCCCACTGAGGGTAGTATTAACGAGTGTTAATGTGGGCTACTAGACATTTGGCGTAAGCAGTATTGTATTTTATGGAATACGATTAGATCCTTAGCTCCGAAAGAGTTTATTCCATAACAGACTTATTCTGAAACTCGATGAGATTTATCGATTATTGCGTCATCCCCGTCACTCACTTTGTAGTGCATTCCCTACATTCTATTGTTTCTCGGAGCTAAGGGCCTAATCGTTTTATGGAATTTATAGCAGTAATCCATCTGGTGACCGTTCACCCGCTTTTGTCTTTGCGAGCACGGGATCCGTGAAGGATACGGATTATTAGGAAAAGAACCCTCCAGTTTCTTAGGAGCGAAGCGCGACAATCTCATAACCTCACCCTAAGATTGTTTCGTAATTCCAAGCCCTACAATGACAGACAAGCGGAGAGTATGACACACTCTATTAAGGGGGAATGAATGGGTGATTGGCCATCAAAGGATGAGGCTCAACTGATTCTTGGAGAGTGGACAAGTAATGAGAACCTAAAGAAGCATGCCTATGCTGTTGAAGCATCAATGAGGGCGTATGCGGAAAGGTTTCATGAAGACTTGGAGTTGTGGGGAGTTGTGGGTTTGCTTCATGATTTCGACTACGAGAGATATCCAGACCTTAAGGATCATCCTTTCAAGGGTGCTGAGTATCTAAGGGAAAAGGGATATGCAGCTAATCTGACGAATGCAATTCTTGCACATGCTGAACATACTGAGGTTGTGAGGGATACCCAGTTGAAGAAGACGATCTATGCGGTGGATGAACTAACTGGGTTGATTGTAGCGGTTGCACTAACCAGGCCATCTAAGAAGATCGCAGATGTTACTGTGGACGCTATCATGAAAAAATGGAAAGAAAAGTCATTTGCTGCTGGTGTGGATAGAAAGATGGTGGAAAAGGGGGCTGAAGAATTAGGAATACCTCTTAGGGAGCATATACAAGTGGTGCTCGTCGCAATGCAAGGTATTGCAGACAATCTTGGTCTATGACATAGCACTGTCCTAATAGGTTTAGCATCTATCTCCTTGCCCATGGTTGAGCCAATAGACATAGTACGGTTAACAGAACTCTAGTATTATCTGCTTGTTCGGAGTGGTCGGACTGGATTGTCTGTGAGTATGCTCATATAATTAATGATAGTTCATCAAATCTATTCTAAACTCTGATAAGTACGCACTTTCAAAATGTCTGAGTGACATTGTGCGGTAGGGAATATCTATCGGACATGAATAATGTTGAGCTATTAGCCCAAGTTCCATTGTTTGCCTCTGCAAATGGGGAAGACCTTGCGGAGCTTGCTTGTCGGATGAGCCAGCGGACCTACAGACGAGGCGAGGGTATCTTTCGCCAGGGTGATCCGGGCTCTACTCTCTTTATAATTCAATCTGGTCAGGTCAAGATCTCGGCTTCTTCGGCAGAAGGTGAAGAGGCTGTTTTTGCAATCTTGAGTGAAAAAGACTTCTTTGGTGAGTTGTCCCTCTTTGACGGAAAGCCACGTTCTGCCAGTGCGGTGGCTTTAACCGTTACCCGTACGTTGCTGCTATGTCGTGCTGATTTTGTGGAGGTGATCAGCAAGTGTCCCGAGCTAGCGATGAATGTACTCAGTGCCCTGAGCACGCGCTTACGTCGTGCCGATCTGTTGGTAGAAGATGCTGTTTTCTTGGACCTGCCGACCCGGCTAGCTAAACGCCTACTGGAGTTGGGAGAGTGTCATGGCCTGCGAACAGAGAAGGGATTGGAGATTGAGCTTTGTCTAACTCAACAGGATTTAGCAGACGTGGTGGGGGTTAGCCGCGTCGCTGTGAACAAACAGCTCAGCGTCTATCAGGATGGAGGCATAATACATCTCAGCAGACAACGCATCACCTTGCTTCGCCCTGAACAACTGAGGAACTATCTCTAGGATTACCCATAAACAGCTTTTTCATGCTTATCTACTTTGTTTCTGCCATATTGACGATTAAGACTTTAGCTCACCTGTGCTTGTTTCCCGATTATGAAACGCTAATCAAATCAACCATGTCATTGAGAACCGGAGATGAAGCAATCTTGTCCTAAAGAGGTATTCAATATAGTTGTTGTTTGAGAAGGTGCCGATTGTAGTCTCGATCTAAGATAACAACGGTGGTTTAAGCGATAGTCCTAGGTTGACTATACGGGCCGCCTCCGTTTAGGAGGCGGCCCGTACTTTCGTGACAATATAGATTTTGTTGTAGCACTACTGACTCATCTTACGTTAGAGCTCACCGGCACAAGATATGGTTCCGAACCTGCAAATTCTCCATATTCTGCTGTGAGTTAATGAAATCCCATACCACAAGCTCCAATTTCCAAATGAATTCCAATTACCAACACTCAAAAAAGGAAGGTATCCGATCGGATTTTGGTCATTGGTGTTTAGATATTGTCTGGGATTTAGTGCTTGGGATTTTGGATTTAAACATCCAATCACCTCCAACAATGGCAATTCCTCCTGGGGGATTGGAGATACCCCATTTGACCTCCCTAGGATTGGAATAGATATCTTCTTTAGCATCATTGGTTGTTGATTTATTTACAAAGCGTGGTCCTGGACGTGATCATCATGCTAGATCCCCGAGAAGTGTAATCTACTTTACACATTTTGTGTAAACCAGTTAACAGACATGCCTCGAAAGCGGCAGTAGTATGGGGTGTGGAAAGGAGGTGG